>JBEPVG010000106.1:0-6578 GCA_041691175.1 Chitinophagaceae bacterium | reverse complement strand
TAACAACATGTTGCGTACCTGTATTTAAACACCAAGAAACAAAGTTTTTAATTCCTGCAAAGAGATTTTCTCTATTTCAAGTTCTTCATTCTTGTCTAACTTTTGACCACTTGTTTTTATGCCTCTCTGTGCCAAAAAAAGTTGTGTGAAATTATTAAGAACTCCCGGATTTGCCGCAATTTTCCCCACATGAATAATCGACGAAAATTCATAGCCCGTTTCCTCTTTTAATTCCCTTTTGATCGCGTCAGTAGCATTTTCATTTTCGTCAACAAAACCACCAGGAATTTCAATAAGCGTTTCTTCAATCGGGTGCCTGTATTGTCTTATCATCAAAACTTTTCCATCTTCTGTAATTGCAACTGCGCAAACAGTTTCCGGCAATTCGACCACAAAATATTCATCAATAATTTTTCCACCAGGTGTCTCGCATTTGTCTTTTCTGGCAGTAAAATATTTATGCGCACTGAGGTATTCTGATGATAATATTTTCCATTTCATGACCAAAGATTCTTTCGTTCTGATTCTTGATTAATTCCATCCCTTTCTTTCTCTCAACTTTAAAATATGCGCTGCGTGATGTTTTCCATGCCATGCATATGATTTCAATAGTTGCCATAAAGAAATTTTCATTTCTTTTTCAGGATGATAAATAGTTCGTTGCCATTGTGTTACGTCCATATCCTCCATGCATTGACACCACCTTGCGTGCAAGGCATGAAGTAATGTAAGAGAAATATTTATGGGCATCTTATTTGAATCCGACAATCTTGCCCAGGCTTCCTGATCGTATGATTTTATTACAGGGTTCTCTTCCGTCAAACCAAGTTTGAAACGTACATAAGCATTGATATGACTGTCTGCAACATGATGTACTAATTGATGAACGGTCCATCCACCAGGGCGATACGGAGTTTGCAATTGTTCGAAATCCAAATCCTGGATTGAATATTCAATATCGGAAGGAAGCATTTCTATCTCACGAATAAATGAGTTTTTTAATTCTTCATTAAATGGAATTGCAAATTCGGCCTGGTCTTTTTCTTTTCCTATCGGGTATCGAAAGTCTTCATCCTCTGCCATAAAGAATGATTTATTTATTCACGATATTGAGTAATTCTATTTCAAAAATTAATGCAGAGCCGCCTGGAATTGAACCACCTGCTCCTCTATCTCCATACCCAAGATCAGAAGGAATAAATAATTTCCATTTACTTCCAACAGGCATTAATTCTAATGCCTCAGTCCAGCCACGGATAACTCCGGAAACAGGAATTGTAAGTGGCTGGCCTCTTTTATAAGAATTATCAAATTCTTCGCCGTTAATCAATGTACCGATATAATTTGCCTGCACGGTATCTGTGGCTTTTGGAATCGGACCGGTTCCTTTTGTAATAATTTCATATTGCAATCCATCTGGCAATGAAATTACGCCGGGGCGCTTCTTATTTTCTTCTAAAAATTTGATTCCGGCATCTTTTACGCCGCTTATTTTTTTTGTCATAAACTGTTGTAATTTTTGTTGTATGTTCATATTGCATTCGTCTTCTGAAATGATTAAAGGCTTGTTATTATATACGTCATTAAACGCTTTTTTTATATAATCCTCATTCACTTTTTCCACACCTTGCATTTTGTAATATTCTGCCACCTGCACCCCGATGGAATAACTTAGGCTGTCAGTAGAAGTCATGGCTTCGGGCTTTGATGCGGTTTGCCTGGCTTTCACGACAGGTTTTTTGGTTTGTCCGTAAACAACCGAAAACGGTAAAAGAAAAAGAAGAAAAATAGCTTTCATTTTGATTTTTTAATTACGAATTGCTTTTAAATTATTTAGCGCGCAAATATAATTTAATCTTCTCTGAAATCTTTACCGGTTAAGTTAATAAAAACGTCTTCCAGATTAGCCGATTTCGTTTCTTTCGGTCTTTCAAAGCCCGATGCAACGAGGTCGTCTATTAATCTATCGGGCGATTGTAAAGCAATAATTTTCCCTTCGTCCATAATGGCAACTCGATCGCACAGATATTCTGCTTCATCCATATAATGTGTAGTTATAATTACGGTAGTTCCTTCTTTCCGGATGCGTTGTATTAAATCCCACAAATTGCGACGAGCCTGTGGATCAAGGCCTGTTGTGGGTTCGTCAAGAAAAATAATTTTTGGTTTATTGATCAAAGTAGTGGCGATGGAAAATCTTTGCTTTTGGCCGCCGCTCATTTCTTTATATTTATTTTTTGCTTTGTCTTTCAGATTTACCATCTCAAGTAGTTGCGTAGAATCTGTTTTGGTATTGTACAATCCGCAAAAAAGATCAATCAGCTCCAATAAATTTAACCCTGGATAGAAACCGGAAGTTTGCAATTGAACGCCAATTATTTTTTTTATTTGTGCCGCCTGATGATCAAGATCTAATCCATCTACAAATATCTTCCCTGAAGTTTTATCACGAAGCGTCTCTATGATTTCCAATGTAGTTGATTTACCGGCGCCATTTGGACCAAGCAATCCAAATATTTCACCTTCATACACATCAAAAGAAATTCCTTTTACAGCTTCAAATTTGCCATAATTTTTTTTAAGATCTTTTATTGAAATGATTGTTTTCATTTTATTATTTTGCCCGAAATTTAAAACAAGAATTTAAAACACGAATTACACGATTTGAAGCAACAAATTTAATTCTTCAACAAATAATCTTCAAGCTCTTCCATCATTTTCAAACTTCCAATAAAAAACGGTGTTCTTTCATGCAGTTCGGTTGGCACTTTGTCAAGAATTCTTTTTGTGCCGTCGGTCGCTTTCCCCCCCGCAACTTCAACTATATAAGCTAACGGATTGCATTCATATAACAAACGCAATTTCCCATTCGGTTTCTCTTTTGTTCCCGGGTATAAAAATATTCCTCCCCGAATCAGATTCCGATGTACGTCGCTTACCATGCTACCAATATATCTTTGCGTGTATGGACCACCGTTAGTCTTGTTTTTTCTCTGGCAACATTCAATATATTTTTTTATTTCTTCAGAAAAACTGTAATAATTTCCATGATTTACTGAATACATTTTCCCGTTTTCAGGACATTTAATATCCGGGTGGCTTAAACAAAATTCGCCGATAGATTGATCTAGGGTAAATCCGTTGACGCCTCTTTTTGTTCCATATACCAAAATGGTTGAAGAGCCATAAATGATGTAACCCGCTGCCACCTGGCGATTTCCAGCTTGTAAAAAATCTTCTTTTGTAACCGGTGCCCCAATTTCTGTAACTCTTCTGTATACACTAAAAATCGTTCCGATAGAAACATTTACATCTATATTGCTGCTTCCATCCAAAGGATCGTACATACAGATATATTTTGAATTTCTGCTGATATCGTTATCAAAAATCACGAAGTCATTCAATTCTTCACTTGCAATGCCGGCACAACTGATACCGTGCCGCAACACGCCGGTAAACTGATCATTTGCAAATATATCCAATAGCTTTACTTCTTCACCTTGCACATTTACGTTTCCGGTTTCGCCCAGGAGATCTACCAATCCTGCTTTATTCACTTCTACATTTACGCGTTTTGCTGCGAGACCGATATCCCTTAAAAGTCCCGCCAGTTCACCGGTTGCTTTTGGAAAAGCACGCATTTCCCGAATGGTGAACTCATCAAGCGTTAATACCTTTCTATTTACCATAAAAAAAATTTCGTTGGTTTTTTTGCAAACAAAAATAAGGGTTTCATAAAAGATGATTCAGTGAAGCTGAAATAACTTTTTAAATCTTATAGTAAACAAAGAAATAATGCAGATTTATATTTTGAAGTTTGAAGTTAGCTTACCAAACCATTTCAAATCGCAGTAAACAAATAAATTTTGTGAATTTATATTCAGTCAGTAAGGTATTTTAAGGCGTAATCGTATTTACACGTTTTATTAAAAAGTAATTTAACGCTATCAACTTATCGTTTTTATACGATTTACTCAGTAAATACTTTGTCAAAAAAAAGAGCAATACCGCTCTTGTGCGCAGTACTGTGGCGATCTATCTTTGCACCAGAAGTTGATTGATGTTCAACAAACATTGATCACGAATCCAAATCCATTGAAAAATAAATGTTCCTTTAATCCAGGAAAAACCAATAATCCGATATCAGTCAACTTCTAATTTTTTTTGACCAATATCTTTAGAAAAAATAATTATCCCAATGAAAACTAAGCCTTAAATGGCATCAATTTCTTCCTGTAAAAACTGAAACCCCCAGGAATAAATTATCAAAAACTCCGGCATAATGCGGGAGTTTTTTTTTGGATTAAAAAGAAGGTTAAATAAAAGTTTACTTTATATTTACCACAGATTTCTACCTTATACTTTCGAAGACAAGCTTACTGACTGAAGTTCACAAATTTGAATTATAAACCGTTCAACATTAATATATGAACAGGCATTTGTTTGCAATTACCAAAACGCTTTGTATCAAAAGCGGGTTCACTTTTTTGTTTCTTTTGTCCATTACTGGTGCAAAGAGCCAGCCGGGTTTAGAAAAAGGAATGCCTTTTGTAAAAAATTATTCCCCACAATTATATGATGGTTTGAATACGAGCTGGAGTGTTATCCAGGGCGATGACGGACTAATGTATTTCGGAAATTCGAATACCGAAAGCGACATCCTAAAATATGATGGCGTGCATTGGACTAAGATTAATGCGCTTGGGAAGGCGTTAATAAACAGGTGTTTTAAAAAAGGCTCTAATGGAATTATTTATTATGGAGGTTCCAATAATTTTGGGTATCTCACTCCTGACAGCCTTGGCAAAACCATCGAGTTTTCCCTTTCTAAATATATACCTAAAAACAAGCAGGATTTTACAGATGTATGGTCTATTCAAACCACCGGAAAGGATGTTTATTTTCAAACCAGGGAAAGATTATTCCGGCTCACAAAAAGCGGTGACAAATGGATTACAAAAACGTGGGATCCTTCTACCCACTTTATGTACAGCTTCTATTTGGATGGAGTTTTATATATTCATGAACAAGGGAAAGGACTTTTTAAAATGATAAATGATTCATTGATATTAGTTCCAAATAGTACGTTTTTAGGAAAGGAACGGATGCAGATCATGTTGCCTTACAATGAAAAATTAATCGGGGGAAATGTTTCAAATGCACATGAATACTTGATAGGGACTTTTACTCACGGCCTGTATATCTTTGATGGTAATAACTTTAAACCTTTTGCCACAGATGCGGATAGTTTGTTTAAGAACACTATGCTTTACAAAGGCATCCAGATTAATGGAAATTACGCCCTGTCTGTCCTTGGGAAAGGTGTGGTTATTATTGACCCTCAAGGTAAAATCAAACAAGTAATTAATAAAAGTACCGGGTTGGCAAGCGATATTGTTTACGATTTTGTTTTAGGCAAAAGAGGAGCACTTTGGCTGGCTACAGACAATGGAATTTCTAAAGTAGACATCAATTCACCCTTTACAACCTTTAATTCGCAATCTGGTATTTCTGCTGCTCCTTTATCTATGGCAAGACTTCCGGACGGCAGTTTATATGTGGGTTCAAATAATGGCTTACTTCGTTATAATCAGGCGACAGATAATTTTCAAATGGTTAATCAAGTCCCGCGCGACCAAATGTTTACTTTGGTAGCTGATGGAAATACATTATTGATTCCCGGAAATGGGCTTCATATGATAAAAGATGGCAAAGCAATGTTGGTAGAGTCTTCTATAAATGATAGTTTAAAGCTATCGTCAATAGCTATTTCAAAAAAATACCCTGAATTGCTTTATGGAGCCACTACTTTCGGACTAACACTTTTCGTGCGTGAACATAGCAAAGCAAGTGGATGGAAATACCTCGGGTATTTTCCCAAATCACCTCCAAATATATTCGGTATTGCAGAGGACGAGAATGGCCGTACCTGGGCTGGCTCTCAAAATGGAGAAGCAATTCGAATTACTCCTTTTTTTGATAAAAATGGGTATCCGGACGTTATAAAATCAAAAATTGAAAGCTTTGGAAGGGAACAGGGATTAAAAGGATTTTACTCCCGGCTATTCACTTTGAATAACCAGATTTATTTTCTTACAGATTCATCCACTGTTACCTATGATGATATAAAAAAACAATTTGTATTAGCCTCCCTATTTGGTAAGCATTTCTTTGATGGGAATATTGATAGCAAAGGCAAGATCACGTTAGCCACCTTCAATAGGTCTAATTCAATTTCTGGACTTCTGATAGCAACTCCCGAATCTTCAGGTAAATATTATATAGATTCTACTTCATTAATGCCGGTCATGAATAATGGGAAAAACGGGGATTACCACGATATAGATGATATTATATGGATTTTTGGTGATGACCAATTAATCAGATATGATTCAAAAATAAAAGCAAATACAGATCTGTCTTATAAAACATTAATTACTGACATCGCATCCCAAAAAAATTCATTGAACCCTTTTGATACCTCAGGGAATTACGCGCCTAAAATTAAATTTAAAAATAACGCTTTACGATTTGAGTATGCCGCACCATTCTATCAAAGTGAAGATAAAACAGAATAT
>JBEPVG010000105.1:0-6675 GCA_041691175.1 Chitinophagaceae bacterium | reverse complement strand
TTCTGATGTAATCGCTTATTTTGAAAAGTATTTTATAAAATGGTCCGCTACGATAGAAATTATAATAAAGATACACAAAAAAATGGCCTTCTTTTTTTACTTTTCTTACACAATCATTCAATGCTTTTCTGGTATCTGGAATATGATGCAAAACTCCGATACTCATTACAAAATCAAAGGTTTCATCTGCGAATGGAAGTGTTTCGATCGAAGCTTTAGATAATCTTACATTTTCAATTTCTCCTAATAATTTATCCGCTGCGAAAATAGCATTGCTTGGGTCAACGGCTTCAATAAATCCAACTTTTGATGCAAGGTTTTTAGTCCATCTTCCGCTCCCACATCCGATATCTAAAGCATAGGTATTTTTATTTATCATTTCATCGGTAAGAATATCAAAATATTCTTCACCTCCTTTCTTCACTAAGTCATCACTATGTTCATAAAACTTCGTCCATTCATTTCCGAATTCGTCCACCACTTTTTTATCAATATTTTCCCCATCTATATTGAAGATATTAATCTCCCTGATTTTAGTTTTAATGATTTTGTCGGGAGGCCTTAAAAATTGACATTTCATGTTTTATTTCTCTGTTTTTAGAACTGGCAAAATAAGTTTATTTACATAATACAATTCAATTTTTTAAATTAATATTGTTCACATGGAAAATGGGAAATTTGTTGTTTCACTCGATTTTGAGCTTTATTGGGGAGTACGTGATGCCGTAAAACTTGAACAATATAAGTGCAATCTTCTGGGAGTGCAAAAAGCAATTCCATTTCTATTGCAAATGTTTGAAAAATATAAAATCAATGCAACTTTTGCGACGGTAGGGTTTTTATTTTTTGATAATAAAGAAGAATTAAAAAATAGCTTGCCGGATAGAAAACCTCAATATTTTAATTCAATATTGTCGCCCTATAAAGATCATTTTAATTTAGTTGGTGAGGATGAAAGTCAGGATCTACTCCATTTTGGAAGTAAATTAATTCAACGAATAATCAATGCAGGCCAGGAGATCGGATCACATACTTTTTCACATTATTATTGTCTTGAGAAAGGACAAACAAAAGAAGATTTTCGTGAAGATTTAATTTTCGCAAAAAAGATTGCTGCTAAAAGGGGAATTGAATTAAAAAGTCTCGTATTCCCGCGTGATCAGTACAATAAAAGCTACTTAAATGTTTGCAGGGAATTGGGATTTACTTCTTTCAGGGGAAATGAAAGGTCTTGGCTTTTCTCTTCCAAAACACAAGGCAGTACACTTTTCTTTCGGCGCCCCTTCAGGCTTTTAGATGCTTATTTTAATTTAAGCGGACACAATTGTTATTCTGCTGCAGAAATGAAAAGTGATCATCTTATTAATATTCCTTCAAGCCGGTTTTTAAGGCCCTTCAGTGAAAGATTAAAAACCTTTGAAAGTATGCGGTTGAAAAGAATTAAAGCCAGCATGACTTACGCCGCAAAAAATAAATTGGCTTACCATTTATGGTGGCATCCGCACAATTTTGGAAAGAATATTTCGAACAATTTTTCTTTCCTGGAAAAGATTTTGATTCATTTTCAGCATTTAAATGAAGCATATAATTTTCAAAGTATCAATATGCACCAGTTAGCTATAGAATTAAATGAAGAGAAATAAATACCCGGGAAATATTTATGTCAGGTTCGCCCCAGCAAAATTCTTAATTCTTTTTCTTCTTTTTAAAGTGGTTTAATTCACAAATAATAAAGTTATTTTGTGTAATTAAATTAATCATCGAAAATAATGTGTGGTATTGCAGGAGCCGTTAACGCAGGTTTTTCTTATGAGCAGGTCATTAAAACTTTGTGGCATAGAGGCCCCGATGAACAAAATAGTTACCAAAATAAAAATGTAGATCTTTTTCATCTAAGGCTTTCCATTCTTGATATCGCCGGTGGAAAACAACCCATGCATTTTGGCGAAAAATACACCATCATTTTTAATGGAGAAATTTATAATCATGCAGAAATAAGGAGGCAATTTTCTTTACAAGGAAAAACATCTTCTGATACAGAGATTTTGCTTCTTTTATATAATCGTTTCGGAACTGATTTTCTTGAGTTCATTGATGGAATGTTTGCTTTTGTTATTTATGACAAAACAAAAAATAAATTGTTTATTGCCCGTGATCGTGCTGGTAAAAAGCCTTTTTATTATTTTTTTGATCACAAAAAATTTCTTTTTGCAAGCGAATTAAATTGTTTAAAAACAATGGTCCCCCTGGAAATTGAGCAGCAGAATTTTTTCGCATATTTACGTCTTGGTTCATTTTATCGACAATTTACTCCTTACAAAAATGTAACAGAATTAAGAGCCGGAAGTTTTTTGATTGTTGATTGCAATTTGCTTTCAGTAAGTGAAACACGCTGGTGGAATATCAACGATTTTTATCAAAAGGAAAATAAGGATTCATTTGAAGAAAGTTTGCACCATACAGATATTCTTCTTCATCAGTCGGTGAAAAGAAGATTGGAAACAAGCGATTTGGAAGTAGGAAGTTTTTTAAGCGGCGGAATTGACAGTGGACTTGTAACTGCGATTGCCAGTGAGTATAACAACAATCTAAAAACTTTCACGGTATCTTTTGCAGGCGAATATGATGAGGCGCCGCTGGCAAAATTGGTTGCTGATAAACATAAAACCCATCACACTGAAATAAAAATTTCTTTTAACAATCTGAAAGAAGATTTGGAAAAAATTCTTTATAATTATGGCGAACCTTTTTTTGATAGTTCTATAATTCCAAGTTATTACGTAAGCCAGGAAGCAAAAAAATTAGTAACGGTAATCCTTAATGGTGATGGGGCTGACGAACTTTTTGGTGGCTATCGACGATACGTTCCGTTTGCCAAATATGATTTCTTTAAAAAAAACTTTTTGGTACAGAAAGGGGCTTCATTTTTCAGAAAAAATTTGCCACAGGCCAACAATAAAAAAAGTTTGTACAATTATTTGTATCGCCTCGCGTCCTTTGCATCGAATTCGGATTTGGAGATTTATCTTTCTGCAGGCGTTGATATTTTCGAGGAATACCAACAATATATTATCAATCCCGGATTTGATTATCTGGAACCGGTAAAAAGAGATTTTGATAAAATTGCAGACAGTAATTTATCTGGTTTAAAAAAAATAATGAACCTTGATTTTGATACTGTCTTGTTCAGTGATTTTTTGGTGAAAATGGATATCGCAACAATGGCAAATTCTCAGGAAGGAAGAAGTTCTTTTCTTTCAAAGGAATTGCTGGAATATGTACCCACACTCCCTGATCAATATAAAATAAAAGGAAAGACCACAAAATACTTGTTACGGCAGTTGGCGATTAAATATCTTCCTGAAGAATTAATTCATCAACCGAAAAGAGGTTTTGAGATCCCTCTAAAAAATTGGATCGAAAACGAATTGAAAGAACCGGTTTTTGATTATCTTTCGACCACAAATAATTTTTATAAAAATTTTGTTCAACAAAATTTTGTGCACGATCTTTTAAAAAAGAAAATAAAAATTTCTGATGAAAAAAGAGCCAAGATATTATGGACTCTTTTATCCCTGGAAATCTGGTACAAAAAAGTTTACCAATGACAACTGATTCGTTCCTGAAGAAAAAAATCGCCGTTATTGAGAATGGACTTTTCTCCACTTATACTATGAGAGATGGACTGATGCAACGTCTTTTAATTGAGGGCTATGACGTTACAATTCTTACTCACACGAACACTTTTGCTTCCCAGGTAGAAAAAACAGGACTTCATGTAATCAATATCGGATCGGGGAATCTGAATCCTTTTAAAGTTTTAAAATACATTATCAATTTATATCGTGCATTGAAGAAATCAGATCCAGATGTTTGCCTTACATTTAGCATCAGGCCTGCAATTTGGGGAAATTTTATAAGCCGTTATTTACACATTCCCACTATTACAAATATTACCGGAGTGGGACCTTTATTTACCAGTAAAAATTTTGCCTACCGAATTGCCCGAACAGTTTATCATTTCGCTTTGCAAAGAACAAAAAAAGTTTTTTTTCAAAATTTTGATGATATGAATCTATTTATTGAAAAAAAATTTGTAGCTAAAGAAATTTCAGAAAGGGTCCCGGGTTCAGGAGTGGATTATGAAAAGTTTATGCCAATGCCAGAGGAAGGAAAGAAAGAAGATAATTTTATTTTTCTTTTTATTGGCCGATTAATAAAAGACAAAGGAATTTTTGAATTTGTAGAAGCCGCAAGAATGTTGAGAAAGAAATATCCGAAAATAGTTTTTAACGTTATCGGTCCTTTCTGGCATCAGAATTTAAGGTCAAATACCATTTCAAAATCAGATTTACAAAACTGGATTGTTGAAGGAATTATAGATTACGAAGGAGAGAAAAAAGATATTAGAAAATTTATTGCGCACGCAGATTGCATCGTTTTACCATCGTATCGGGAAGGCACTTCCAATATTTTACTTGAGGCTGCAAGCATGGAAAAGCCAATAGTAACAACGAATACGACCGGATGCAAAGAAATCGTGGAAGATAGCGTGACTGGCTTTTTATGCAAAGTAAAAGATAGCCTTGACCTTGCCGAAAAAATGGAAAAAATGTTTTTATTATCAACAGAAGAAAGAAAAATAATGGGTAAAAAGGCAAGGGTAAAAATTATAAAAGAATTTGATAAAGAAATTGTGCTTACCGCTTATTTAAAAGCAATTGATGAAATTTTAAAATAGATATTTTCAATTCACAATGCATTATTAAAAATAAAAAGGCTTACAAACTTGTTCGTTATTTTTGTTTAAGACACCAACTTAATATGACAGAGATTCAGAATGATCAGGAGCTACTCGCTCTTTTTAAAGAACCTGCAACGAAAGAGCAAGCTTTTACTGGTATTGTAAAAAAGTACCAAGAAAAACTATATTGGCACATCAGAAGAATGGTTATCAGTCATGATGATGCCGATGATGTTTTGCAAAATATGTTTATTAAAGTTTGGAAAGGATTAGAAAATTTTCGTGAAGACAGTCAGCTTTATACATGGCTTTATCGCATCGCGACGAATGAATCACTTACGTTTTTGACACAACAGAAAAAAAGAAATTCTATTTCTCTCAGCGATGATGAAAATGGATTAAGCAATAAATTAAAAAGTGATACACATTTTGATGCAAATAAACTGGAGTGGAAACTTCAATTGGCTATTCAATCTTTGCCTGAAAAGCAAAAATTGGTTTTTAATTTGAGATATTATGATGAAATGCCCTATGAGCAAATGAGTCATGTTTTGGAAACGAGTGAAGGCGCCCTCAAAGCAAGTTATCATCATGCAGCTAAAAAAATAGAAAATTATATTCTAAATAATTAAACTTAGGAAAAAATAAGTAGTCTGAAAGAATGCAATGGAAAATATATCAACAGAAATATTAACTGAATTAAAAGCAATAAGCCCTTTGTTAGCAGAAATGGAGAAGCTAAATGTTTTTCAGGTTCCCGAAGAATATTTTCCTGGATTGGAACAAAGAATTTTAATAACAATTTTCATAAATCAGGGAGAAAAAAACAATTTGCAAAAAGTGCCGGATGGATATTTTGATTCTTTGCCTGATAGAATTATCTCAAAAATAAAAGCTGAAAAAAATGAAAGTGTGACAGATGAAATCAAAGCGCTTTCCCCCGCTTTATTTTATTTGAAAGAAGAAAATACTTTTACTATTCCTGCAAATTATTTTGACAATTTAAGTGAGCGGATTCTTGATAAAATAAATGGGAAAGAATCAAAAGTCATCTCAATTTCATCTGCAGGAAAATGGTGGAAATATGCTGCGGCAGCGGTTGTTGCAGGAGCAATTGCGATTTCATCCTTGCAGATTTTTAATCATACTTCTAATTCGAATAATAAAGCAATAGTCACGGCTTCTACAAATATTCCGGATTATAGAGATGGATCTTCTCAATATAAAACTCCTGAAAAACTGAAACAGGGAATCGCTTCATTAAGTGATGATGAAATTGTAAATTACCTCGAAACCACAGGCAATATTTTGGATGAGGAAACAATTACAAAAAATCTGGATGCTAAAGAATTTCCAAATGCGGAAGATTATCTAATTGATGAAAATACTTTGAAAAATTTTTTAAAGAAAACAAACGCGGGAAGCGATAAAAACATTCAATAAAAATGAAAAAATATTTACTTTTATTAATAGCAATTTTTGGAAGTTTATCTTTTGTTTTTGCTCAAAATGCAAACGGGCAACGAAGTGAAAAAATCAGAGCATTGAAGGATGCATTTATAACTCAGAAATTGCAGCTAACTCCCGCTGAAGCGGAAAAATTTTGGCCTGTTTATAATCAATACGACAATGAAATCCGGCAGCTTCGGGTGAACAATAGAAATGGTGACGTTCTTGAAAATGAACAAAGATTATTAGACACCAGAAAAAAATATAAACCTTCTTTTGAAAAAATCCTTGGTCCTCAAAGATTAAATGACCTTTATAATGCCGAAAGAGAATTCAGAAATGTGCTGATCAAAAGGCTTAAAGAACAAAGGCAATAAAAATAAAATTTCCGCAAAAGAATTCTCATTATTTGTTTGTTTACTACCTCATTTTTTTCCGCTTGCTCTTTTATATTTTTGATAAAATAAAATGTAGAGCTTGAT
>JBEPVG010000104.1:0-6677 GCA_041691175.1 Chitinophagaceae bacterium | reverse complement strand
GGTATTGAATCTTCCGCATCAATTAAAATGTGAAAATGTCCTGAATTTGGTTTTACAGCACCTGCTGAATCAATTGATATATTTTTAACACCCATTTCTACTTTTACAGGAGAGGAAACTGTTTCTCCATTCTTTAAATTTTTAAAAAAAACAGTTGCTCCGGCGGGCACATCAGGCAGTAATGACGGCGCTGTCATATTCATCGAAGAATGTGAGGTATCGGTTTGTACAGAGGTCGAATCTGTATTGGAAGTTTCACTATTATTTCCGGAATTACAAGAGATCAAACCCATTAATAGAATTGCTGGGAGGCAAAGAAATTTTTTCATTATTTTAAATTTAAAAGTTTACATAAATTGGTCTAAAGATAGTAAAGCAATAAATAACAGGGTTTTCAATTTCACATTTGACATTAAAAACTCAATCCTGGTTGATCTGTTCTTGAATCTAAAGTTGCTATGCCAATTAATTCGTCTGAGCGACCGATGAATGGTTTGTAATAAACTAAAATTGTATAAAGATTTTCGGTTTCATAATAATTTCCATCCAATTCTGAATATACACCTGGCTTGTTTTTATCCACAGACATGTAGGTATAATCATAATATCCCTGTTTCATGAAAAGATGAGTTTCATATTTCTTATTTTCAGGATTGAAAATCATTTTTAAACTATCGGTAAAATTGTAATCGGTTAATTGCCCGAAAAGGTAAATATCATTTTTCGTGTATGCTTCACCGTTAGGCGGCACAAAAGAAAAATAAACCGTAGCATAATCCCCTTCGTAAAAAGGGTTTATTCCGCGGATTGCTTCGATAGAAGACATGCCATTCAGGTCGCGGTAATAAACATATTTTTGTGCAGCCAAAGGCGCGTCTGGCCTGAGAAAAATATCAGTAGAAAATTTTTTGTAATCGGCAGATAGAACCCGGTCGCTTTGCAAATGAAAGTCTCTCAGGTCAAGCCATCGCCATTCTTTTCCCGCAGGAAATACGGCGGTATTTTCAGAATTATATTCCAGCGATGTGCCGCGGATAAAAGTTGGTTTTAAATCCATCATCGCATTATCCCAGCGATAATTTTGAAGCACCACTACTTTTATTTGTTGCGCTGCATTAAATGATTGCAATGCTTTTACGTCTATAGTAAATTGAAGTTTCTGATGGGTTTGGAATAATTCAGGTGCAAAAGGTTGTGTAACTCTCGCTGCAATTGTGGCCTTATTATCAACAACCATAAATCTTTTTGTGAATACCAATTGAGACGTGTCGCCATTCAGGAAAACTTTTAAAATATAATTTCCCGATTTTGTTGGATACATACTTGCATCGGGCAACGCGGCCTGGTAATGCGTATATCTGGTATGTGCAATAGATGAAAAACGATTGCTGTTGATCCTGGTTTGTGTAAATCCTTTGATGTAATCAAACTGTCCAAGATTCGCAGGAGTCCAGTCGCTATTGCAAAGCACATAAGTGTAATAATAATATTTTACATCAGCATCAAGATCATCGAAATGCAATTCCAGCAAGTCATTACTGTTTAGCTTTATTACCGGCAGGCTTAATTGGTTTCCTGAATTATAAAGCCTCACAGTCTTAATATTATTGGCATAAATACGATCTGTAATTTGTGCAAATAAATTATTCGTGATGAAAATTGTAAGTGCAATAAAAACAACTTTTAATGTTTTCATTTTAATGTTTTAAAAAAAATTAGTTTTACAAAAATCAAAAATAGGCCTTTTGAATGTTTCTTCATTTATAGCGCGACGAATCGCTTTCAACAAACAAAAAACTTTTTCCCGCTTTATTATTGGGCTTGCAATTACTGCCACAATGATCAGTGTAGCTGTGATGATCGTTGCATTGAGTTTTGTGAATGGTTTTCAAAGTGTAATCAGCAATAAAGTATTTAGTTTTTGGGGACACATCCGCGTACAACAAAATGTATTAACCCAGGCCAACATTGCTGAAGAAACGCCAATAGAAAGGGATGATACACTGGAGCTTTTTTTAAAGAAAATGCCGCAGATAAAAAATGTAGCGCGGTACGCTACAAAGTCGGCTATCATTCGGTTTAAAGATGATATCGAAAGTGTTTTAATGAAAGGTGTTGACAGCAGTTTTGATTTTAACCGGCTCAATTCTTTTTTGCAAAAAGGAAAATGGATTTCGTTTACAGACAGCAGTTATAGCAAAGACATTGACATTTCTGAATATACGGCCAATCAATTAGAAGCAAATGTAAATGACAGCGTCATCATTTTATTTATTCAAAGTGATGGAAGTCAGCGTGCACGAAAATTAAAAATCGCGGGAATATTTAGAACCGGGATTGATGAATATGACCATAATTTTTGTATCGGCGATATTAAATTGATCCAAAGACTAAATGACTGGAAACCCAATGAAATAGGAGGTTACGAACTTTTTTTGAAAGATTACAAGCAAACAGATTCGGTGAATAATTATTTATACGATTCTGACATTTTACCGGTTAAATGGTACAGTAAAACGATACAGGAAATTTATCCAAATATTTTCGACTGGCTCAATTTGCAGGGTCGAATAAAAAGTATGTTACTCATAATCATGATGGTCGTTGCGGTAGTAAATTTAATAACCTGCCTGATCATTCTTGTTTTGGAAAGAACCACAATGGTTGGGATTTTAAAAGCCATCGGCGCAAAGAATTTTACCATTCAAAAAATATTTTTATACAATACAATCATTATCGCTCTAACCGGCGTAATCGCCGGCACTTTATTGGGTTTAGGAATTTGTTATTTGCAGGAAATAACGGGGTTTATAAAGTTAGATGAAGAAGCGTATTTTATGAAAGTAGCCCACGCAGATGTAGTCTGGTGGCAGGTTGCAGCGATTGATGCAGCCACCTTAATGATTTGTTTTCTAATGCTTATCATTCCTTCATTATTAATCAGGAAAATACAACCTGTAAAGGCGATTGAGTTCCGATAAATGGTTTATAGCTTGAAAGTTGAAGGTTGGCAGGATTTATGTATTACCAAAAAAAACAACTTTAAATTTTATGAAAAAAATATTTCAGATTTTATTTTTTATTGCGGCAACGGCTTTTACGACCAGTTGCTCAACGTCTAAAAATGCGACGAATTTAAAACCAACCACCGGGCATCTTTCAGGCATATGGACGATTTCGGATATTGCGGTAGATGTTCCTTCCGGTTTTCAGGTTACTAATGTTTTTGATGAAGCGCCCTATACAGATTTTAAGGGAAGCACCTGGAATTTAATAAGAAATGGCAAAGGGTCATTTGCACTTACAAATGGAACGAAAGAAAATATTTACTGGAGCATTTATGGTAAAGGCGATAATGCAGAATTACAATTTAAAAAACTAAACGGAGAAAAAGCAAAAAATGTGGAAGAAGGCTACCGGCTTGCTTTAGGGCCGATAAGTGGAAATAGTTTCACGGCTAAATCAATTATAAATGTTGGAAACTCAAAAACGGGTGTAATTACTTATACATTTACCAAACAGTAATTTTTTTATTTTATACAGATCATTTTGCGGCCTGAGAATTCAGGCCGTTTTTTATTTCTGAAAATAAAAATTGTCAATATTTATTTGTTTACTGCTTTTCTGTTTTAATAGATAAAAATTTAAATTAATCGTGCACTGAAATCTGTCTTGATAAATTGTTTCTTAAAATAATTTATAGAGTGGAAAAACACCTCGGGTACTTAAAATTGAATCCATTGTCAACAATAAAACGAATAATTTTATAAAAAGCATAGTTCTAAAAATATTTTAATTACTTTCATAGCGCTTTTTTTATCAAAAATCAACAGATGAAAAATCTTATTTCAACCAGGCTGGCTATTATTATTTTTGCAGTAATTATTGCTTTTTTCGGAGCCAATAATATTTTGCACGCCAAAGATCTTGCATCAAATGTTCCTTCATTTCTGCCCGCTTCAAAAGTGATGGTTTATATTTCAGGCGCAGGGTTTTTACTTGCTGCTTTCGCCTTTATCATTGATTATTACGCAAAGATTGCGGGTTATCTTTTGGCTGTCCTGTTATTGATTATTGTTTTTTCTGTAGATATTCCAGGAATTGTCCATTCTGCTAATGTTCATATAAAAATGCTTTATGTAACCAACATGCTCAAGGATGCTGCTCTCGCAATGGCTTCCATTCTTATTGCAGATATTTCAAGGGAAAGAACTGTGTAACTTTGCAGAAATGAAATCGGTTAAGCAAATATTGTCCTTCCCATTTATCGCCCTTATAAAAGCATATCAACTAATTATTTCTCCCTGGACCGGACCTTCTTGCCGCTACACGCCTACGTGTTCTCAATATGGAATTGAAGCGTTAAAAAAATATGGGCCTTTAAAAGGAGGATGGCTTACTGTAAAACGAATTTTGAGATGCAATCCGTGGGGTGGACATGGCCATGATCCAGTGCCTTAAAATTTAGGAAATGCCCTAATTTGTTGGTTTACTACGCAAACAATTTCATACGCCTTATTTCGATTTGAGCCTGTACTTCTTATTTACTTTTGGATTATTAAAATATTCATCCAATTCTTTTGAATCAGTTTTATCATCTACCAATGGAACATCAATTAATTGAAGCTGAACTTGTTGCAATTCATCTTTCAACTTGGAAGTTTTTTTAATTATATCCGGATCTTTATCACCGATCAATGTATTATCGGTTAGTAAATATTGAAGGCGTTTAATATCATTTCTTACTAATGAAGCAGAATTCATTTCGTCATTTTTATTTGGTGCCACAGCCTCTTTTACGGGAACCAATGCCACGCCTACACTGGGCAAAATTTTACCAGTCGTCTGCAAGTCGCGGCCGGGAAGAGATGAAAAGACAGTTCCTCCTAAAGCGGTAGAGGCCGAAGTAAGATCAAATGTAGTCCTGGTATTTTTTGTACTTTTTATTTTCTTGTCGAGATCGCGAAAGGTGCTTTTTAATTGAACGATGTATGTTTCAATATTGTTGCTGATCTTGTCATATTCCATCAGGCGACGTGGGTAATTTATACTCTGATTTATTTTGACATTTACAACTGCCGTATCCCGATTATAAAATTTATCTATTCCGATGAATTTGAGTGTGAGCGATTTTTGTTTAACGTCCTCATCATCTTTTATAAAATCGTATGGAGCTACCCAATTAAACTGATCGCCACATTTTGCAATCGGAGTAGTAGAACGGATGGGATAATTGCAGAAATAGGTAATTGATTCTAACGGGAAACTTCCCTCTTCACATTGTAATTTAAAATTGAGGGTATCTCCTTCATCTATAATCAGATCATTACTGACAGTCGGCTTTATTTTAGACGGAATGATATCAGTATTATAAAACAAGAGTGTAAAGGTAGTATCCATATTATCAGATGGATCATTGAGATTTTGCACGCCAAGTTTTACTTTATATGGGTTGTCATATTTTAATTTGCCGGATAAAAAATATGATTTTTCGGCTTTGAAATGCAAATTCCCATTGTCTTTATTGATCTTCAAACCTACAGGTGAATTTTTTAAATACCAATAATAATCAATAGGGTTTTTATTAATTTCAAACTGATAATCCAACGTGGAGTCCACATGCAAGGTAAAATATGGGCTAAAATTTTTTATCCTGAGTACTGTATCTAAAGGTTTTAAAAAAATCGTGTCTTCAGGCTTCAGATAAACCGTATCTTTTGTGGATTTAAAACTGCTGTCTGTTACCTGGCTTTTTAGGTTTGATGTAAAAAAAAGCAGCGACAAAATCAGCAACGAGAATTTGAAAGTTGCGTTTTTAACCATGTGTGCAAAAGTATAAAACTATTTGCGCGATTTCTCCAAAAGAATATAAAAAAACAGGTAAAAATTATAAAGTATATAATGAGAATCAGGAACTTATATTAAAATGTATATCCGAAATAGTTTCACCTGGTAATAATTTTATGCAAACTTCATATTGGCTAACCAATGAACAAAAATCAGTTAACAAACACTATTTCCTCGTTTGCTGCGGTACGCTTGCTCTCAGCATCCAGGCCATTTTTTCATGTTCTTTCATAATTCCGGTAATGAAATCAGCACTTCCGGCATCATCTTGTTTTTCATCAAAATCATCAATTAAATTTCGCGTTTTTCTGATTAGCGCATCATGATCAGAAGCCAATTCTGCAATCATATTTTCTGAAACAGAAGCAGCGCCTGAGTGTTCTTTTAACGAAGCAGAATTCAAAAATTCTTTCATACTTCCGGTAGCGAAATGCCCCACTTTTCTTACCCGTTCTGCAACAGAATCTATAATAATCTGCAGCTGATTATATTGATCTTCCAAAAAAAGGTGAAGCGCATGAAAATCGCGGCCTTCGACGTTCCAATGAAAATTTAATGTCTTTGTATAAAGCACAAATTCATCAGCCAAAACCTGGTTTAGAGCATCTGCAACTTTTTTGCTGTTGGCGTTAGAAATGCCTGTGTTTAATGTGTCTTCTGTTTTTGTATTCTTTGGCATAAATTATTCGTTTTTTTTGAGAAAAATTTTTTGTTGAAGCACAATATGAATGCCAAATTTAAATAGAAGAGTTTAAATTAAAGTGAGCTTTAAAGAAGGATATTTTTAATAAAGCAGTTTCTAAACAGAAATTATAAGTCCTACATAATTT
>JBEPVG010000103.1:0-6691 GCA_041691175.1 Chitinophagaceae bacterium | reverse complement strand
GGTAAATACCAATACAACTCCAATGTTGTTGAAAACAATTTTATCAGAAAAAATAGATCCCAACAAATTAATTACGCATCACTTCAAATTAGCTGATATAATGAAAGCCTACGAAGTTTTTGGAAATGCGGGGAAAGAAAAAGCAATGAAGGTGATTATAGAGCCGTAAAAACTTTTATTCAAAAAACCTGTTGGTGAAATATCAACAGGTTTTTTTTAATTATGACCCTTGTGTAACATAAGTAACCGAACAGCGATTTATATTGATTGACCTTTGCTTTCAATTAATTAATGAATTAAAAACAAAAATTATGAGCTACTATTTTTCTAAAATAGTGAATGATGGTTTTGATGCCGCAATTGATAAAGTTACTGATGAATTAAAGAAAGAAGGATTCGGTGTTCTTACTCAAATTGATGTGCAGGATACCTTGAAAAAGAAGCTGGACGTGGATTTTAGAAAATACAAAATTCTTGGCGCGTGTAATCCACATTTCGCGTACGAAGCTCTTTTAGCAGAAGATTCTGTTGGCACAATGCTTCCCTGCAATGTAATCGTGCAGGAGCGCGATAATGGTAAAGTAGAAGTTTCTGCAGTTGACCCGGTTGCGTCCATGATGGCTATAAAAAATGATGCACTTGGCGATGTGGCAATGCAGGTAAGAGAAAAACTAAATCGCGTAATTGACAATTTATAATCTTATTCATCTAAAAACTTTTACAATGAAATCAAATATTGGATCCATTGACAAAATAATAAGAATCCTCATTGCAGCGATAATACTGGTATTATATTTTACCAATATAATCTCAGGAACTGTTGCTATAGTTTTATTTATTGTAGCAGCGATTCTATTAATTACTGCCTTTATTAACTTTTGTCCGATATGGCACTTTTTAGGAATTTCAACAAAGAAATCTTCAATAAACTCAGATTGACAACTCGATAAACTCAGATTGACAACTCGATAAACTTAGATTGACAACTCGATAAACTCAGAGAGACAAAAAAATAAATAATTATGACACACGAAATAGACGTACAATGGATGGGTAAAATGCAATTTAATGCTTTGGTAAATGGGCATACAGTTGTAATGGATGCTCCCGAAAAAGTCGGTGGCGAAGATAGCGGGCCTATTCCGAAACCCTTTGTATTAACGGCTTTGGCAGGATGCACAGGAATGGACATTGCTGCCATCTTAAGAAAAGCCAATAAAAATCCGGATGAATTTAACATGAAAGTTATCGGTGAGATAAGCAAGCGTGCACCAATTGAGTATATTGGGATTCATGTAATTTATGATTTTAAAGGCTCTGCAGAAAATAAAGAAGCTGCTTTAAATGCAGTTACTGATTCACAGGAAAAATATTGCGGAGTGAGCAGCATGCTGAAGAAAGCATTGCCTGTTACCTGGGAAGTAAATTATAATGGCGTTCAAATATTCAGTAATCAATTACAAGCTGAAGTTTTGGCAAATTAAATTAATAAGGCATGACTTATATATCGTGGGCGGTGGAGACACCGGCCCACGGCACACCGCCCGGGTTTGTGTCCCACCAACCCGTAATAAAGAGGCAGAATTATTAGTAAATTAAAATAATAAAGCATGCTTTAAACCATGAGAAATTTTCTTAAAAAATATCAACTCACCATAATAGGAGTTATTCTTGGCGCTATCGGTGGCTATCTTTATTATCATTTTGTTGGATGCAATTCAGGAACCTGCGCGATTACATCAAAGCCTCTGAACAGCTCGTTATACGGTGCCTTGATGGGAGGATTATTATTAAACGTTTTTAAAAAAGAAAATAAAAGAATAACAAAACAATGATACAGGCTATTAAAAATTTATTTGGCGTGGGCCCCAAAACAGACTACAGTGAATTGATAAAACAGGGCGCTATTATATTGGATGTACGAAGCCAGGGAGAATTTGCAGGTGGGCATATAAAAAATTCCATCAACATCCCGGTAGATCAGTTGAACAGTAATCTGTCAAAATTAAAAGACAAAAAGAAATGCATCGTTTGTTGTTGCGCATCCGGAATGAGAAGTGGTAATGCAAAAAAAATCCTTGAGTCGAATGGATACACGACTGTGTATAATGGCGGCAGTTGGAATGGATTGCAAAACAAATTATAAACCCAAACTAATTCTATAAAATTATCAAATTATGGAAACGATCAGGCAAAAAGTATTTACCGGTTGGTATTTTATGCGATGGCTGCGACTTGGTTTTGGTGTATTTTTTATGATTCAGGCCATACAAATGCACAACACATCGATAGGTTTAATAGCAGGATTCTTTTTAATGACTGCTATCCTCAATACAGGATGTTGCGGTGCAGGGAGTTGTCCGGCACCGATGAAAAAAAATAGTAAAGATGAAAGTAATGACATAAACTTTGAAGAAATAACTAATTAATAAAATAGCTACAACCATTTTGTCTTCCATTACCAGGCCACCTGGTTACCCACACAATAATCTACATTGAAAAAACAAACTCCGGTAGACTTATCAATAAGAAAGATTTTTATTTTCTTTTTTATGAGCACAAAACCTACCTAATACTTCCTTTAAATTCACACGTCCTGTCAGGTTTTGAATAATGTAGCGACTAATCGTAGGCAACAAAAAATCTATTCATAATAAAGCCTTTAGCTTTGTCTCATTATTGGTTATTGAAACCGCAGATTTTTTAGGCCCAAAGGGTATAAAGGAAATTTCGGAGGGCATTAAAAATCTCTATAAACACAAAATAAATGAGTAACAATTATTACAAATCAGAAGATCTGAAAAAGTTTGGAAATGTTGGTGAGTTTCAAAAAAACTTAGCTGATAAATTTTTTGATTATTATGGCGAAGTATTTAAAGACAGTGAATTAACAGCAAGAGAAAAATCTTTGATTGCTTTGGCTGTCGCACATGCGGTTCAATGCCCTTACTGCATTGACGCCTACAGCAGCGATGCATACGAAAAAGGCTGGAGCGAGGGCCAGATGATGGAAGCAGTTCATGTGGCATGTGCAATACGTGGTGGCGCTTCTCTCGTACATGGAGTACAGATGATGAATAAAGTGAAGGAAATAGCGATGTGAAAAGGCGAAGTTCTTAGTTCGCAGTTTATTGTTGGTAATTCTTTTTACCCATCGGAATTCAACCCCCGATTGTTATCAGGTGAATAGAATTTATGGTTTTTTGTTTGTTTACTGGATGTCAGCTTACCGGAATGTAATAAAAATATTATGATTGAAGATATAAATGTGATTACTGAAAAAGAAAGAAAAATCTCGTTACATGGACAAGATAATAAATTGTCTGAAGCTAAAGAACAAATAGCCGTATTGGAACTTAGTCTGAACGGTAATGCTACGTTGACGCCCTTCCGGAAGAAATTGCAACAAAGTAATTTGTATCCTTTGAAGCCAACAAGCTTAGAGATTCTACAAATAAATGTTGGGAAAATGTGCAACCAGGTTTGTAAGCATTGCCATGTGGATGCCGGCCCCGACCGCACAGAGATCATGACAAAAGAAACCATGCAGCAATGTATAGATGCATTAAAAAATAATCCTTTAATAAAAACAGTTGACCTTACTGGCGGCGCACCAGAAATGAATCCTGAATTCAGGTGGTTTGTAGAAGAAATTAGAAAATTGGACAAGCATATTATTGTGCGTTGTAATCTCACCATTATTCTTGCCAATAAAAAATACAACGACCTTCCTGAATTTTATAAAAAAAATAATATTGAAGTAGTTTGTTCGCTTCCATTTTATACAGCCGACAGAACAGACAGACAACGAGGAAGTCATGTTTTTGAAAAAAGTATTACGGCGTTGCAAATGTTGAACGAAACAGGTTACGGAATAGATGGAACGGGGTTGATTTTAAATTTGGTTTATAATCCTGCCGGCGCTTTTCTTCCCCCATTACAATCTTCTTTGGAGATGGAATATAAGGATGCTTTGATGGAGAGATTTGGTATCAGGTTCAATCAGTTATTTGCCATTACCAATCTGCCGATCAGTCGTTTTCTTGATTATTTGGTGAAAACTGATAATTTTGAAAACTATATGGAAAGGCTTGTAGATGCCTACAACCCTGTAGCAGCGGGCAATGTGATGTGTCGCAATACCATTTCTGTTGGCTGGGATGGATATTTATACGATTGCGATTTTAACCAGATGCTGGAAATGCAGGTAGATTCTCAATCAAAACATATCAGTGAATTTAGCATAGATAACCTGAGTCAAAGAAGCATTAAAATCGGACAGCATTGTTATGGTTGTACCGCCGGCGCTGGTTCCAGTTGTGGTGGAGCTGTTGCATAAAATAAAAACATGATTGAATTTCAAAAAGCAAGAGAATATTTAATTCAAAAAGGAATTACCAATCCTGAAATAGGAATTGTTTTGGGAACAGGGCTCAATCATCTTTTGAATTATGTGGAGATAAAAGAAACAGTCCCATACACAGAAATCCCCGGTTTTTGTGTCTCTACTGTTGAGACTCATAAAGGTCATCTTGTGTATGGAAAAATCGGAAACAAAAATGTGCTGATCATGCAGGGCCGCTTTCATTCTTATGAAGGCTATTCCATGCAACAAATTGTGTTTCCGATTAGGGTAATGAAACTATTGGGAGTAAAATATCTTTTCTTATCCAACGCAGCTGGTGGCATCAATCTTAATTTTAAAAAAGGAGATTTGGTTTTAATAGATGACCACATCAATCTGCAATCGGGCAATCCGTTAACCGGAAAGAACTTTGATGAATTGGGTACCCGTTTTCCTGATATGAATGAGCCATATCATCCGGATTTAAAAAATAAATTATTTGAAAAAGCTAAAGAATTAAACATGGATTTAAAGAAAGGAACTTATGCTGCGGTGAATGGTCCTAATCTTGAAACCAAAGCTGAATATCGCTATTTAAAAATTATAGGAGCTGACCTGGTTGGCATGTCAACAGTACCGGAGGTGATTGCTGCCAATCATGTGCAACTTCCTTGTGTGGCTGTTTCAGTTGTTACAGATGAATGCGACCCCGATAATTTAAAGCCGGTAAGTTTTGCTGAAATAATAGCGGTAGCAGGAAAGGCTGATGAAAAGCTTTCTAAGTTATTCGCAGAAACCATCAAGGCATTATGACCGAAAATGCACTTATCATTTTTGTAAAAAATTTAATTAAAGGTCGTGTAAAAACCAGGCTTGCAAATACTTTGGGTGATGAAGTTGCAATGGATATTTATCAACAACTTCTTAAAAACGTGCACGATAAAATTCAATCGTTAGAAATTGATAAGATTGTTTTCTATTCCGAATTTATCGAGGATGATATTTGGCAAAATGATTTATTTCAAAAAGAAATCCAGGAAGGAAATGATTTGGGCGAAAGAATGAAAAATGCTTTTAAAAGTTCGTTTACTGCCGGTTACAAAAATGTAGTTATCATAGGAACAGATTGCCCGGGAATTTATGAAGATATTTTGGAAGACGGTTTTTTGAAATTGAATAAATCTGATATTGTTATTGGCCCCGCAACCGATGGCGGTTATTATTTATTGGGAATGAAAAAGGTGCATTCATTTCTATTTCAAAATATTGAATGGAGTACAGATTCGGTTTTCCAACAAACAATTGAACTTTGCAATAGAAATCACTTATCATACTTCTTGCTTCCTGGACTTTCAGATATTGACGAAGAAAAAGATCTAAAGCATTTTGAAAACCTGATAATGCTAAAACTAAAAAAATCATGATCAGCATTATCATTCCCACTTATAATGAAGGGGAAAATATTGCCGATACAATCCTTAAAATAAAAAAAAGAGATACTGCTAATTTTATATCAGAAATCATTGTGTCTGATGGACAAAGCACAGATGAGACGACTTTTATTGCTTCAAACGCAGGCGCTACAGCAGTTGTAAGCCCTAAAAAAGGAAGATCAGCCCAAATGAATTTTGGCGCATCCATAGCAAAAGGGGAAATTCTTTATTTTCTACATGCGGATAGTATTCCACCAAAAGATTTTACAAAAAATATTACTGATGCTTTTGAAAAAAAGTTTGTAAGTGGATGCTTCAGGCTTGATTTCGATTATGACCATTGGTTTTTAAAAGCCAATTGCTGGTTTACCAGGTTCGATGTAAATGCGGTGCGCTTTGGTGATCAAAGCTTATTTGTAACAAAAGATGTTTTTAAAAAATGTGGCGGTTTTGATGAAAGCCTTTTGTTGATGGAAGACCAGGAAATTATTCACCGTATAAAAAAACAGGGAAAATTCATTGTAATTAATAAGGTGGTAATTACTTCAGCAAGAAAATATTTAGAAAATGGTATTTACAGAATGCAATTTATTTTTTTTCGCATTTGGCTTTTGTATTACCTGGGTTATTCGCAACAGCATTTATTAAAGTTGTATAAAAAGATAATTCGTAAAACCAAACTTTAAATTACCAGGGCTTTCTGAATTCAATGGAATCTTGTTAATATAAAAGCGCACATTTTTGCCACGATGACGTTCAGGTGTTTTTATTAATAAACGATAACACTAACTTTATATCTATATTGTATTCGAAAAATAGCCACTTACTTAATATCTTCAATTAATTAAAAATGAGTTTGCGAATAAATGTTCCTATTCTGAATAAATGAAAAAATTACTCTCAATATCATTAG
>JBEPVG010000102.1:0-6705 GCA_041691175.1 Chitinophagaceae bacterium | reverse complement strand
CTTTAAGAATATAACTTCTTTTTCTATTCAAAATCAATAAAAAATTATTTTTTTCGATAGAATTCATAAAAAAAATAAATATGAAGCTTTTAGAAAAAAATACAGAAAATAAGAGTGGCATGATTTTAGACTTTATTGCAGACGTAGTAAAAAATCCTAACAATTTTTACTACAAATAATCTTTCAATTATCATTTAAAAAACAACAAAATGAACGAAAATACTGATCAGTCAATTACTGAAAACCGGAGGCCGGATTCGAAAAATCTACTTCTTGGAATATTGATAGCTGCGATTTTAATTCTCGCTGGATTTTTCATTTATGACCATAGTAATTCCGGTGAAAAATTAAAAGCACAGGAAACAGAAGTTGCAAAAGTTACTACTGAAAAAAGTAATATCCAATCAAGTTTTGATGCTTCATTGGCCCGCCTTGATTCTATGCAAACCGTCAACACTGAAATGGACAGCAATCTATCCTCAAATAAAAATGAGATTGCAAAAATGAAAACTGAAATACGCAGCATATTAAACAAGAAAAATGCTACTGCTCAGGAACTTTCCCGGGCACGAAATCTTATCGCCCAATTGAACGGAAAAATCTCAGATCTGGAATCGCAAGTGGCTGTGCTTACTCAGCAAAATGATAGCCTTAGACAGAATGTAGTAGTGCTCACAAATGAGAAAGCAACTCTGTCCCGTAACCTGGATTCTACGATCGTAATTAAAACAGTTCTTGAGAAAAAAGTAGATGTGGCTTCAACTTTAAACGCAGACAACATCACGATTACACCGCTTAAAGTTAGAAATAATGGAAAAGAAAAAGTATCTACTGTAGCAAAACGTGTAGATAAATTATTGGTAAGTTTTGATGTAAATAACCGCATCATTCAGCCAGGAACTACTGATTTATATGTAGTGGTTATTGGGCCTGATGGTAAGCCAATTACAACAACTGCCTCAAGCAACGATACCTTTACGACCCGTGAAGACGGTAATAAATCTTTCACTGCTAAATTGCCTGTTGATTTAGAAACCGCAAAAACAAAAAATGTTCAGTTTGCTTTTGCTCCCGGTGCACATTTTCAACAAGGAAATTATAAAATCCAAATCTATCAAAATGGATTTTTGATTGGTGAAAAAACCCGCGAATTGAAGAAAGGTGGTTTATTTAGTTAAAAAAATATTCTGAAAATATTTCTCTCTCATATTCTCTGAAACCAAAAGTTACCCGGATTTTAAACGATCCGGGTAACTTTTTTTTAAAACATTGGCAAACTAGTTTTCGTGTATGTATCACCGTTATTAAGGTACTTTTTAAGAAGAAAGTAGTTTTCTTTTGTGTAAAAAACTATTTCTAAGAATAAAAAAACCGGCTAACTTATTCCTGTTGGAATTGACTTATTTTGGCAGGAGTTTATTGTCAGCATCATTTGCTGGTTCTAAAGAAATAACTTATTGCCAATGATTACTCACTTTGCATTACATTTATTTCTCAATTTTTTATTCGATGAAAAAAATCTTTAAGTGCATTGGACTTGCTGCATTCTTTATTTCTTTTTTCAGTGGGGTATTTGCTCAATTTAACTCTTCCGCCATTCCGGGAGACGAATTGTTGAAAGGATATGTTAGAGACATCTCCGGTGAAAATATTTCATACCACTCTTTTCATCCTTATGCCTCGGAAGCGCTGCTCACAAGAGTAACTGATGGGAATAAAACTATCGAATGGGAAACTGAAACTATCCCCGAAAATTATAAAAACGGTGTTGCTTATTTTGCGTGGATAGCAGGATATTCCTGCGGAACAAGCACTGCAGACAGGCATTTTGATTTTTATATTAATAATCAGAAAGTGCTCACATTTACGACCACTGCAAAAAAAATTCTGAAGTCATGGTCCATAAAAGGACTTAATAAAACAGAACTCTTCTTTCAGCAAAAATCTGTTGACAATGCTGGCGATGTATATGGAAATATGTATTTAAAAATTCCGGTTCCGGCTTATATAAAAGGGGAGCCACTTCTATTGAAAGTAATTGGTGAAAAAGCAGAAAGCCAGGATTGGTACATGACTTTTAAATATGAAATGAGTGAAAAAATAAAGATCATCCCGCAACCTGCATTAATCAAAAAAGGCCGTGACACGCTTCAATTAATTGATGTGCAGATAGACCACACAAAGCCTGCAGGAAATGTTACCATTACAACTGGTATAGTTAAAAATAAAATCACCCAATCTTTATCACTTGGTCTAAATACGATTGAATTATTAGTACCAAAAGTGACATCCGAAAAAAGTATAAAAGTGAATGTGAATATCGAAGGATTAATGACAAAAAATGAAGTTGTTCAATTGAAGCCCGTAGTATTTCGTGAATTTGCTTTTGTATCTCATTCTCATAATGACATTGGCTATTCTGATCTGCAGGATACGGTGGAACAAAAGCAAATCCGAAATATCAGAGAGGGCATAGCACTTATTAAAAAAACAACAGCATACCCAGCGGCTGCCCGGTACAAATGGAATATTGAAAGTTTATGGGCAGTAGAATATTTTATGAAAGTTGCTACTGAAGAAGAAAAGAAAAATTTTGTGAGCGATGTGAAATCCGGAAGTATTGGGTTACCTGCTTCCTATACAAATCAATTAACCGGATTATGTAGTCCGGAAGATTTGATTCATTACACAGATTATGCTTTTCAATTACACCAATTGTATAAAATTCATTTTAATACAGTAATGATCTCTGACATCCCGGGAGTAAGCTGGGCAATGGTTCCGGCGTTGGCTCAAAGAGGAATAAAATATATTTCCAGTGGGCCGAATTATGTTCCTTCCATTTCGGAACTTGGTGATAGAGTTGGTTATAGCAACAAGGCCTGGGGCGATAAACCTTTCTATTGGATGTCTCCTTCAGGAAAAGAAAAAGTTTTATTCTGGCAGGCTAAAAAAGGATATAGCTGGTTTCACAATTTCAATGTTGGCCGTGCAGGAGATAAAACAAAAAATAATCTGATGGAATATTTGCAGGAATTAGAATCAGAAAATTATCCTTACGACATGGTGCAATTGCGCTATACCATTCCTGCTGATAATGGAACAACCGATCCGCATCTTTCAGATTTTGTAAAAGATTGGAATGAAAAATATATTTCTCCAAAAATCATTTTGGTTAATGTGAGCGAAATGATGGAAAAATTCGAGAAAAAATACCATAATAAAATTCCCGTTTATTCAGGTGATTATTCGCCTTATTGGGAAGATGGCGCCGCTTCCTCCGCAAAAGAATTAGCAATTACAAAACATACAAGCAACCGGTTAAATCAAAGCGAAATATTGACCACCATGGTTGATTCGAAAAAATTTAATGAGGAAAAATTTTATAAAGTCTGGCGCGATGTAGTCATGTTTGAGGAGCATACCTGGGGCTCATGGAACAGCATTTCTGATCCTGATAATACATTCACCACTTCCCAATGGGATTATAAAAAAGCATTTGCCACAGACGGTGAAAATAGATCTAAAGAATTATTGGAAAATATTATTTCTTCCCCATCAGATTCTCGCAGTGATATCTTTGAAGTCTACAATACCGGTTCATCGAACAGAACCGATTTGGTTTTTCTCACCAAAAAGCAAAGTGAAAATGGAAACGTAGCAATGGACGAAAACAAAAAACTTTGTCTTTCACAAAGATTATCTGATGGGAGTTTTGTTTTTCTCGCAAAAGATGTTCCTTCTTTGGGATCGAAAAAATATATTCTGGTAACACAGGAATCTCCTTTCAAAAGTAATTTGAAGATCAGTCAGAATACCATAGAAAATGATTTCTTAAAATTGACCATAAATCCTGAAAATGGTTCTATACAAAGTATCGTTAGAAAAGACAACAATCAGGAATTGGTTGATAACAAACAATCAGGTGTCAATCAATATTTTTATGTTCCGGGAAAAGATCCTTCGAAAGCGGAGAGCCCAAAAAATGTTTCTATCCAAATAAAAGAGAAAGGGCCATTATTTGTTGCTTTACTGGTAAAATCGCAGGCGCCCGGCACCAAAAAACTAACACAGGAAATAAGACTAATAAACGGAATGAATAAGATTGATATCATTGACACAGTTGATAAATTAAAAGTGCGCGAAAAGGAAGCGGTTAATTTTGCATTCCCATTCAACATACCAGATGGGAAAATGAAAATAGATCTTGGAGTTGGAATTTTAGAGCCAGAAATAAATCAGCTGGCAGGCTCATGCAAAGATTTTAATTGTGTGCAGAAATGGGTAGATATTTCTAATAATAAAACCGGAATTACCTGGACAACAAATGAAGCACCGTTGATTGAAATAGGTGAAATGATCAATGAAGAATTAGTGGATGGATATAAGGTTTGGAAAAAGAAAACTACCTTATCAAATACTTTTTATTCCTACGCGATGAACAATTATTGGCATACCAATTTTAAAGCCGACCAGGAAGGCGAAGTTGTTTTTCATTATTCTATATTTCCACATAACGAGTTTGATCCGTCGGATGCCACAAAAAGAGGAATAGAAAGCAGCCAGCCATTAATTGTTTCTTCTGAAGTTGATAATTCTATTGCATTAAAATCTTTATTTACCATTGAAAATAAAAATATTATTCTTTCAACCGCAAAGCCATCCTTTGACAAAAAAGGAATGATAATTCGATTGTATAATGCAGATTATCATCCACAAAAACCAGGAATAAAATGGGGAAGATTGCAGCCGAAAAATATTTATTGGAGTAATGGAAACCAGGAAAAATTACAATTATTTAATCCTGACGAAAACTGGGCACCGTTTGCATTCCAAACTTTGTACCTGGAATTTTAAATACGATAACATGAATTGAAATCTCTTTTAAACTTCATTTTTTGTAAATTCAATTTAAAAAAAAACAGAATGAAAAATTTACTTGTGTTATTTTTCTTTGCATCCGCCTTATCTTCTAATGCGCAAAAGACAGATGGAAAGCTGCAAAATGAAATTTCCAATTTATTGCAGGGATTCAATGGAGCGGTAGGCGTGTATGTTTATGATATGCAAAAAAATAAAATTGCTGTAGTAAATGCTGATACTATTTTTCCTACGGCAAGTATGGTAAAAGTGCCGATACTTATTGGTTTGATGCACAAAATTTATAACGGCGATTTGACGTATCATCAGGATATGCTTTTTACAGATTCTGTTCGTTATTCTGAAGGCCAGGAAATTCTTGCTTCTTTTAAAGATAGTCAAAGAATTTCTCTAAATCAGTTAATGATGTTGATGATGAGTATAAGTGATAACGGAGCAAGCCTGTGGTTGCAGGGACTTGCCGGAGGTGGAACACAAATTAATAAATATCTCGATAGTTTAGGGATGAAATATACTCGGGTAAACAGCCGTACAGAAGGAAGAAAGGAGAATTGGGAACAGTTTGGATGGGGACAAACGACACCGCGGGAAATGGCCACTTTGATGAGAAATATTGTTGAAAATAAAATTATTAATAAACAAATTAGTGAAAGAATGCTGCGATTAATGAGTCGGCAGTTTTGGGATGAAGATGCGATCTCTCAAATTCCACCAAATATTTTTGTCGCGGATAAAAGTGGCGCCGTTGATCAAACCAGAAATGAAGTATTATATGTAAATGGTGCACACCCTTACATCTTCTGCATATGCACAAAAGATAATAAAGATACCAGTTGGGAAACCAACAATGAAGCGTGGGTGCTTACAAGAAAATTATCTGCACTGTTGTGGAAATATTTTAATCCAAAATCTACATGGCAACCGGCTGAATATTTGAAATAACCTTTTCCAAAAATAAAATAGAGATAAAATAGAAATTGCAATTATTTGTTTGTTCATTGCCAGGTTCAATAGTGATCAATCGAGAATATAATAATATCCTCTCACTCCCACATTAACTAAAATATTGATTTTCGAATTAACGTGAGTTCTAAACAAATGACGTTATTATTACAATATAAGTGCACTATAAAGGATTTTCGGCACAATTTATAGCATATAATAGTAGATATAAAATCACCTAAAATAAATTATTTTTTATGAAAAAGATTACGATAATTCTTCTATTTATGTTTGGAACTTACACAGTAAGTATGGCACAGACTACGTCTGCTCAACCCAACTCTACTGTTACCAGTAAACAAAACAAGGCAGCTATATCAGCCCAAAAAAAGGCTGACCGTGAAGCCAAAGCATTAGCAAAAAAACAAGCTAAGGCAACAGCTACATCACCCAGCACAACTTCAGTTACGGATGCTGCAGCACAAAAGAAAGAAGACAGAGCAGCTAAAACTTTAGCAAAAAAACAGGCCAAAGCTGCAAGTAAAACGGCAACTGAAGTTAGCGCAGCGACGCCCCAAGCAACTTCAGCCCATTTGAATAAAAATGGCACTCCCGACAAAAGATTTAAATCCAGCAAGCAGACAACTGCTGTATCGCCTGAGGCACCGGTGACTGTTGCACCTCAAGCTCAGTCTAACACTCTTCCAGGAACAACTGCCCACCTGAATAAAAATGGCACTCCCGACAGAAGATTTAAATCCGGCAAACAGCCAACTGCTGTAGCGCCACAGGCACCCGTTTCTCCTCAAGCCCAGTCAACCGCTCTTCCAGCAACTACTTCCAAAGCATCAACCCATGTAGTTCGCGCAAATACTACAAAAG
>JBEPVG010000101.1:0-6723 GCA_041691175.1 Chitinophagaceae bacterium | reverse complement strand
AGGTAAAGGTGTAGAGGCAGATGTTGATAGCAAAAAAATAAAAGTAGTCAGCCCCGGATATTTAAAAGAGAAAAATATTACAGTACCTGAAGATGCATTCAGTAGCGAAGCTGAAACAGTTGTATTTATTATTATTGATGAAAAACTAGCCGGATATATTGCCCTGGCAGATGAGATAAGACCTGAAAGTGCCGAAGCAATTAAAGTTTTTAAGAATAATAAAATCAAAGTATACATGGCAACTGGTGATAACGAAAAAGTGGCAAAAGCAGTAAGTGATCAATTAGGTTTGGATGGGTATTTTGCAGAAGTGTTACCACATCAAAAAGTAAAAATTGTAAAAGACTTACAAAGCAAAGGTGAATTTGTGGCGATGACAGGCGATGGCGTAAATGATGCACCTGCACTGGCTCAGGCTGATGTAGGTATTGCAGTGGGCTCTGGCACCGATGTCGCCGCCGAAACAGCAGATATTATTTTGGTAAACAGCAATCCGCAGGATATCGCCAAACTTATCTTATTTGGTAAAGCCACCTACAGTAAAATGATACAGAATATAGCCTGGGCAACAGGTTATAATGCAATAGCTATTCCTTTAGCTGCGGGTGTTTTATATTCTTACGGTATTGTGTTAGGGCCTGCTGTTGGAGCTGTATTAATGAGCATGAGCACAATAATAGTGGCTATCAATGCGCAATTTCTTAGAAAGAAAATAGGCAGTAAATAAAACTTTTCGGTTTAAAAAATTGGGAGGATTTCGATGGCAAATTACATAAACGAAAACTGGAGTTCCTATTAAGCCATCTTAGAAAAAATTAAAGAGAAAAAATACTTTTACCAAAGAAATCTTTTTTGCAAATTTTAGCGCCGGTACTTACCCAATAATTTTAAAGTTGTCGCAAATTTTGTGGCACTCTACAGAATTATTGTTGGTTAACTTATATGGCGAATGGGCCTTTTAAAAGGCCGGTAAAATGGAATGGTCCTGCTAGCTAGTTAATTTCTAAAGAAATGATTTTGAAATCCCAGCGTAAGATGATGCCTCGTTTAGATTTTGAATTAGCAAGCCGTTCAAAATTTTGAATTTTACAATAGGTATGCAAATAGTATGCAAACAAAAAAAGGTTCCAAACTCAAATCGTCTGAAACCCTTTACTGTTCTGTGGTCCCACCAGGACTTGAACCTGGGACCACCTGATTATGAGTCAGGTGCTCTAACCAACTGAGCTATAGGACCAATTACCGCTAACGGTAATTTTAAGGTTTGCAAAAATAGAAAAATTCGCTTTGTGAAAAGAATTAATTTTCTTTGGTAATGCAAAAATTTGAAAACGTTATTTTTGATCTCGGAGGTGTGATCCTGGATATTGATTATAATCTTACCCGCATTGCATTTGAGAAACTGGGAGTCTTTCGTTTTGATGAAATGTATTCTCAGGCAAATGCGGATCAGCTTTTTCAGAAATTAGAATCCGGTGAAATTTCCGAAGATCAGTTTCATAATGAATTGAATCATTGTGCCGGACTTAATTTATCACCCGAAGAGATCAGGAAAGCCTGGAATGCGATGTTACTTTCCTTTCGTGAAAAAAGCCTGGAATTTTTGGAACAGATCAGATCAAAATATAAAATTTATCTGCTGAGCAATACCAATTACATCCACATAAATTCTTTTAGAGAAACTTTTCAGCAGAAAAAAAGAACAAAATCTTTTGAAGAATATTTTGATAAAGTATTTTATTCGTGTGAGATTGGATTGAGGAAACCGAATGCCAATTGCTATGATTGGGTAATAAAAGATTTGAAAATTGATGCAGCAAAAACGCTTTTTATTGATGATTCTTTACCCAATATTGAAGCGGCCAAAAAAGAGGGATGGCAAACGATTCATTTATTACAAGGAATGAAAATAGAAGACTTGGGTTTATAACTTTTTAGAAATTTTTTTTGGTAAATAGGAATTACCGTTATTTGTTCATTTACTGTATGGGCGGCTATTTTACTTCTTCAAAATCGATATAATCGCCTTCCTTTTTTATAGGTTTTTCTACCGGAGGAGGTTGAGTGGTTTTTTGTTGATTTTGATATTGATTCATATTATTTTGCATTTTATCCTGCATGTCTCCAAATTGTTTTTTGATCTTTTTAGAAGATTCATAAACGGGAATGATAAAATCAAAAATGAATTTATATAAAAGATACAATAAAAAAAGTTCGGCAACTGTTCTCAAAATGTTCATGCAACAAAAATAATTGTTTTTAATCAATTCACTTCTATCGCCTGACAAAAGTTGTATCCAAAAATTTGTTAATGAATTATCCCGGGAAAACATAATTTGGAGCGTAATTCCTATTTATCTTATCTTTGCATTCGTAAAAGATTAGTGAAGGGAACGGAAGCGTTCCCTTCTTCTATTTTTCAAAAGAACATAGCAACAATGAATACTTCTACCGGGCTTGAGAAGATTGAAGAATTTGTAAAACAGTTTATCGCAAAAACGCCGGATGTATTTCTGATAGAAGTGAAAATCGCGCCGGGAAATAAGATCACTGTTTTGCTGGATGGCGATAAAGGAATTACAATTGAAAACTGTACCACAGTAAATAAAGCTCTTTATAAATTTATTGAAGAAACCGGACTTTTCGGAGATAACGATTTTTCGATCGAAGTTTCTTCCTTTGGAGTTGACAAACCGCTAAAATTATTTCGTCAATACAAAAAAAATCTTGGTAGAACTGTAGAAGTGATTTTGAATGACGGAGCAAGAATAGAAGGAAAGCTAACCGGTGTAAATGAGGAAAATATTACAATTGAAGAAAAATCAGGAAAAGGAAATAAAATGACAACAAAAACGACAACAATATTATTTAATCAGATAAAGCACACAACCGTGCTGATAACTTTTTAAAACATGGCAAGTATTAATTTAATTGAATCCTTTCAGGAATTCAAAGACGCTGAAAACATAGACAGGCCTACATTAATGAAAGTAATGGAAGATGTCTTTAAAACGTTGATTCGTAAAAAATATGGCTCGGATGACAATTTTGACGTTATCGTAAATGATCAAAAAGGTGACCTGGAAATATTCCGTCGCCGAACCATCGTTGATGATGATGATCTTTATAATACGCTTACGGAAGTTGAGTACAAAGACGCCATAAAAATAGAACCAGACTACCAGGTTGGTGAAGAATTGTATGAAGAAGTAGATATTCAAAAAGAATTTGGAAGAAGAGCAATTCTTGCAGGCAAACAAACTTTGGCAAGTCGTATCAACGATCTGAAGAAAAATATATTGATCAAAAAATATGAAGATCGCGTTGGCGATATTATCAGTGGCGAAGTTTACCAGGTGTGGAAAAAAGAAATTTTGTTGTTGGATGAAGAAGGAAACGAAATGTTGCTTCCAAAATCAGAACAGATTCCCTCCGATTATTTTAAGAAAGGCGAAACGGTAAGAGCGGTTGTGAAAAAAGTAGAATTAAAAAATAACCAGGCAGTAATCATTGTTTCAAGAACCGATATTTCTTTTCTGGCAAAATTGCTTGAGATTGAAGTTCCTGAAATTTTTGATGGCCTGATTGTAATAAAGAAAATTGTGCGCGATCCGGGAGAAAGAGCAAAAGTTGCTGTAGAAAGTTTTGATGATCGAATTGACCCCGTAGGTGCTTGTGTAGGAATGAAAGGAAGCAGGATTCATGGAATTGTGCGCGAATTGAAAAATGAAAATATTGATGTGATCAACTGGACAAATAATATTCAGTTGCTCATTCAGCGTTCGCTTACACCGGCAAAGATTACCAGTATGGATGTTGATATGGAAACAAAACATGCAAGTGTGTATCTAAAGCCTGACCAGGTATCGCTGGCAATTGGCCGTCGCGGGGTTAACATTAAATTAGCCTGTGAGCTTACCGGCCTTGAGATCGATGTATTCCGCGATAATGAAGGAGAAGTGGAAGAATACGATGTGGATCTTGACGAATTTACAGATGAATTAGAAACCTGGGTAATTGACGAATTAAAAAAGATTGGGTGCGATACAGCGAAAAGCGTGTTAGACTTGTCTGATGAAGAGCTGGAACGCAGAACCGATCTTGAAAAGGAAACAATTGCGGAAGTGAAAAAGATTTTGAACGAAGAATTTACAAATGAATAAACGGACTATTTGTTCGTTTACTATAATTTAAAAAAAATAAAATTACTTCTCTAAAAGAAGTTGGGAAAGTTTTAATGGCAGAAATAAATACACCACGGTTGATGGCAGCAGCCAAAGAGTTTAACATCGGAACAAATACCCTGATAGACTTTTTGGTATCAAAAAATTTTAGCAGCGATGATCTAAAGCCCAGTACAAAGCTTTCGGAAGAAATGTACCGTGTTCTGCAAGTAGAGTTTCAGCCTGATAAAGTGGCAAAACAAAAAGCTGAACAAATAGATCTTCCTAAAAATGCACCCTCAGATAATAAGAAAAGAAAAGACGAACAAGATCTGTCTTTTTCTAAAAAAGAAACACTGAAGGCCGCAGTTAAAGAAGAAAAGCCCGTGCCGATTGAAGAAGAAAAGCTGAAAGAGATTATTGAAGAAATTCTCCATGAAAAAGTTGCTGAAATTCCACCTAAGGAAATTCCGGTAGCTGCGGAAATAAAAGAAGAAAAAGAGTTGGTTAAAGAAGAACCAACCACTATTGACGAGGCTTCACAACCGGAAGTTATTAAAATAGAAGTGCCGGAAGTTGAAGGCTTGAAAATAGTTGATAAAATAGATTTGAGTACAATTGATTCTTCTGTCAGACCAAAGAAGGATTCAAAAAAGAAGGAAACTAAAGGGAAAGTAAAAGGTGTTATTAAGAAAGAAACAGTTGCTGAAAAACCAGCCGAAGTGGCTCTTCCAGAGGCAAAAGGACCTGTTGCGATACCTGAAAAAGAAGCGCCGGTCATCACAAATATTAAAGCAGTAAAATTAGAAGGGCCAAAAATAATGGGCAAAATTGTATTGCCTGTTAATAATGATACCAGGCCAAGGCCAGCTGATGAAAGACGCAAACGCAAACGTATTATTGTTGAAAAGAAACCTGGAAGTCAGCCGGGTGGAAATCATCAACCAGGTGGAAATCATCAGCCGCATCCAGCTGCACATCGCCCTCATGTAGGGCCGAACAGGCCTGCTGCCGGGCCAGGTGGTGGAAGATTTAACAGAAATGCGCCTGTAATAAGACGTGAAGAAAAAGAAATTGATCAAAAAGAAATTCAGGATAAAATAAAAGAAACACAGGCGAAACTTGCAGGTTCTGGTGGAAGGGGCAAAAGTCTCAAAGCGAAATACCGTAAGCAAAAGAGAGAAGAAGCCGCGGAAAATGTTGGGGAGATAGCAGGTGATAACAAACTATTGGTAACGGAATTTATTTCCGTGAGTGAATTTGCTAATTTGATGGACGTGAGTTTTGCAGACGTAATTAGTAAATGTATGAGCCTCGGCATTATGGTTTCGATCAACCAGCGACTGGAAGCGGATGTAATAGAACTGGTGGCGAGTGAATTTAATTATGAAGTGGAATTTATTGATATAGACAATCAACACGAAATAGAAGAGGAAGAAGAAGAAGAAAGTGAAGAAGACCTTGTTCCCCGTTCTCCGATAGTTACCATTATGGGACATGTGGATCATGGTAAAACATCTTTGCTTGATTATATCCGCCACGCAAATGTAATCGCCGGCGAAGCTGGTGGAATTACCCAGCACATCGGTGCTTATGAAGTTACCGTAAAAGATGGCCGAGCAATTACTTTTCTGGATACTCCGGGGCATGAAGCGTTTACAGCGATGCGCGCCAGGGGTGCAAAAGTTACGGACATTGCAGTGATTGTAATTGCTGCTGATGACGCAGTAATGCCTCAAACAAAAGAAGCGATTTCTCATGCGCAGGCAGCGGATGTGCCAATGGTATTTGCATTAAACAAAATGGATAAAGAAGGTGCTAATCCTGAAAAGATAAAAGAACAGCTTGCAGGAATGAATATTCTTGTTGAAGATTGGGGTGGTAAATATCAAAGCCAGGAAATTAGCGCCAAACAAGGTTTAAATGTAGATGAACTTCTTGATAAAGTATTATTGGAATCTGATTTGCTGGAGCTGAAAGCAAATCCTAAAAAAGGAGGAAGCGGAACTGTGATTGAAGCATCCTTGGATAAGGGCCGCGGCTATGTAGCAACGATTTTGGTTCAAAACGGAACACTTAAACAAGGCGATCTTTTGGTTTCCGGCCAAAATTATGGCCGCATAAAAGCCATGTTTAATGAGCGCAACCAGCGTGTAACAACAGCGCCACCATCCACGCCCGTTTTAATCCTTGGATTAAATGGCGCTCCGCAAGCGGGCGAAACTTTCAAAGTTTTTGAAGATGAATCTGAAGCAAAGGAAACCGCTAACAGAAGAGCCCAAATATTACGCGAGCAAGGGATCAGAGCTAAAAAACATATTACCTTAGATGAAATTGGCCGCCGTTTGGCATTGGGCAATTTCAAACAACTGAACCTGATTATCAAGGGTGATGTGGATGGCTCTGTGGAAGCCTTGAGTGACTCATTACAGAAACTTTCTACGGATGAAGTAGCTATAAATGTGGTGTTGAAAGGCGTGGGCGCTATAACTGAAAATGACGTATTGCTGGCAGCAGCTTCCGATGCAGTAATTGTGGGCTTTAACTGCCGTCCTTCTTT
>JBEPVG010000100.1:0-6743 GCA_041691175.1 Chitinophagaceae bacterium | reverse complement strand
ATCGGAACAGTAACCTATTATGCCCAGTCAACAGACGGAACCTGTTCAAGCCTTAGCAGAACAGCAGTGAAGCTTACAATCAATGCAGCTCCTGACGCACCGACACTAGGAGTTGTTCAACCTACTTGTGCTGTCGGATCTGCAACAATTACCATCACTTCTTCAATAGCTGATTTGACCTTCAGCCTTGACGGAGGAACTTACAGCGCTTATCCTACTGGAGGATATACAGTAACTACATCAGGTGATCATACCGTTATGGCTAAGAATACCAAAGGATGTATTTCTGCTGCTGCAACTATAACTGTGAAGGGACAGCCATTAGCTCCAGGTGCACCGACACTGGCTATTGTTCAGCCTACTTGTGCTATCGGATCTGCAACCATTACCATCACCTCTTCAACCACTAATATGACCTTCAGTGTTGATGGTGGGGCGTATGCCGCATATCCTTCAGGTGGATACACAGTAAGTGGCACCGGTGCGCATACCGTATCCGCTAAAAACACCGATGGATGTATATCCGCCGATGCAAGAATAACCGTAAATGCAGCTCCTCCATGCGGTGGACCAATATTTACTTATACTCAAGGATTCTATCATGGTACTGGCAAAGGATGCACTCCTAATAACGGCTCAATGTCAGCACTTCAGGTGATGCAGTTGTCTTTGCAACATATGGCAGGTGGAACGTTGTATTTGGGTAAACCAGGTGCTTCCTTCACTGTAACTTCTGCTCAGGCTTCTTCATTACAAAGTATTTTGCCTGGAGGCGGTAAGGCAACAAAATTAGGGGGCAATTATAATGTAACAACAAATTATCCTCCATTGAAAAATGGAAGAATTAATAACGTGTTACTTTCTCAAACTATCACCCTGGCCCTAAATATTAATATTCCGGGTAATGGCTTAGGCGCATTTGTATTGCAAGATGGCTATTTAACCACCATGACGCCTGTAGGGTCTGCATGTACAGGTCAAATTTCTAGTTGTGCAAATGGTGGAACAATGAGTAGCATGAAAATAACTAACAACGCTACCTTAATGAATCTTCTGAGAGGTAAAACTGTCAATGATTTATTAAATTTGGCCAGCGCTGCATTGGGTGGAAGCCTTCCTGCAGGAGTTAGTTATTCGGACATCAGTAGTGCAGTTGATGTGATTAATCAATCTTTTGACGAAGGACGCTATAGCCTTGGCTATAATTCCACTCCTACAACTTGTACTTTGTCAACACAAACTGATGCGACTGTCAATCGTACAACTGAAAATCCTTTGGTGGTTCAAAGCCTGACAGTTTCTACAAACCCAAATCCTTTCAATGATAAAGTAACATTCACCATCAAGTCAACAGTTTCGGGTAATGCAGTATTGAACCTGTACGATGTAATGGGAGTTAAATTAGCTACAATTTACCAAGGTTATTTATCATCCGGTAATAAGCTAATCAATTACAATGTTCCTTCTAAATTCAGAGGTACATTAATCTATACTTTAACAGTTGGAAATATGCAGACAAATGGAAAGATGATAAGGGCCAAGTAGTATAGTAAATTTAAAATTAAAAAAAAGGCTGTCTCTTCGGAGCAGCCTTTTTTTATCCTTGATAAAGTATTTTAATTTCTCAATCGACAGTTTGCGGCCTTTCTTTCACTGCCAGTAAATCTGTGATTCCAACCGTTATCGGAATACTTCCAACCTGCACCACTGCTTTCTTTTCGCGGATATTGGTAACAATTCCAACCTGACGATTTGAAACCATAATTACTTTGTCACCTTGCTTTACAGGTTCATTTGTTTCAATATATTTATTGTCAATTTTCTTTTGTTTTTTTTGAAGGATTTGTTTTTCAGGTTGTTTAAAAAGCAATCCCTGCATCATTTTAATAACTTTATTTTTATCCTCCGTTTTTTTCCATTCTGTTATAAGAGATTTTAATTTCCGATCCATTTCTTTGAGATATACATACTTCGCTTCGTTGATCTGATTTTGCTCCTTTAATAATTCTATTTGTTGCTTATGTTTTTCTTTATAGATCAATTGTCGCATCTCTATTTGTATCTTTTCATTTTCTTTTAGAAGTTTATCCAGGCTCTTTTTTTCTTCCTTTATTTGTTGATGATCCTGCTCGGTGCTATTCAATAATTTATCGAGCGAGAAATGATTTTCATCCACTAATTTTCTCGCCTTAACGATTAAGTATTGTGGTAATCCAATTCGCTCGGCAATGGAGAAAGTATAGGAGCTGCCTGGCTTTCCGGGGATTAACTGGTAAAGCGGCTTTAAATTTTTTTCATCAAAGGCCATTGCCCCGTTGAAGATACCGGTTACTTTATTGGCCATTACTTTCAAATTCAAATAATGTGTAGTTACGATTCCAAAAGAATGCTTTTTTGCCAGTTCTTCCAAAATCACTTCTGCAAAAGCACCGCCCAGGTTTGGATCACTACCACTTCCAAGTTCATCAATAAAAAATAATGTTTTCCCATTCGAATTTTCCATAAAATATTTCATATTGATAAGGTGCGATGAGTAAGTACTTAATTCAAATTCCAGACTTTGTGTATCGCCAATATGAATCATCAGTTGTTTAAAAATACCAAACTCACTATCATGACTACATGAAACCAGTAATCCACTTTGTAACATCATTTGCAAAAGCCCAACCGTTTTTAAAGTAACCGTTTTGCCTCCCGCATTTGGGCCGCTAATTACCAGAATCCTGTTTTTGTCATCCAAAGAAAGATTAACCGGAATGGTTGGCTTGTTCAGTTTTTTGTTATAAATAAAAAGTAAGGGGTGAACTGCATTTACTAGTTTTGCAATCGCGTTCTCATGCAACGAAGGCAAATTGCCGTGATAATCCAAAGCGAGCATCGCCTTGGCTCTGATGAAATCATACTCTCCAATAATTTCATGGTAAATAGTGAGCAAAGAATGGTAAGAACGCATTTTTGAGGTGAGCTTTTGAAGAATTATATTCACTTCTTTTCGCTCTTCATTTTCTAAAGAAAGAATATCATTATTCAAATGCGTAGTTTCTTCCGGCTCAATAAACGAAGTTCTTCGACTGTCGCTTTCGCCATGCAAAATTCCTTTTACCATTCGTTTCTGTTCAGCAAAAACTGCCAGCACTTTTCTTCCATTCATAAAACTTTCTTCAATGTCAGTCAGGTATCCTTGCTTTTTTAATTTACTTATAACCCGGTCAAAAACTCTTTTAAGTTCGGTTCTCTTTTTATACATTGAATTTCTGATGGAAGCCAGCTTTTCAGAAGCGCTGTCTTTTACAATGCCATATTCATCAAGGATTTCATCAATTAATTTCGGAATTGTTTTTTCCAAATAAGTTTGTTGGATAATCAATGCAAGAGACGGATAAGTCACTATTTTGACGGTTGAAAACCATCGAAATATTTGTTGAATGGCAAGTACTAATTTTTTTATCTGCAAAAATTGTTCTCCGGAAAGTATGGAGCCTTCAATGGATAATAATCTTAATTCTTTAGTAAGATTTAAAACAGCGTCGTCAGGGAAATACAAATTATTTTCGAAAAGTAATTTGTATTCATTGGTTTGTAAAAGTTGAGGCTCTATAAATTTTTTATGCGTATGAATGCGTAAATCAGCAGCTTTTTTTCGGGCGTATTCTGAGCGGCAATGGGCAGATAATAAATCTTTTATTTTATCAAATTCTAATTGATGTGAAGCAGATTCGGGGAAAAGTTTCATGTATAACTAATAGAATATTTTTTGCTGATAGTAAAAGTAAGGTAAGTTTTTCGAGTGGTTTTTTCGGGCTGACAAAATCTAAATCAGAAGAATTTGTTGGTTTACTGCTTATGTAATTTATAAATCAGGAGGGAAAGGCTTTCCTAATGAAATTAGAATCTCAGCATAATTTTTATAGAGCCACAGAATGTTTTTATAATGCGTGGCAAAACAAAAAATTGAGGAATTTGTCGGTTTACTGTGTAATTAATTTTATATAATAGAATCTTTGAGCAGGAAATCAATCTGCCGCATTCGCTTTAAAAACTCTTATAAAATTACCGCCTAATATTTTATCAATATCCACTTTTGAATATCCACGCTTCACCAATTCTTTGGTGATCATTGGATATTTAGTAACGTCGGTAAGTACCTTCGGAGTGATCGCAATTCCATCAAAATCGCCGCCTAGACCTACATGATCAATGCCCGCGAGTTTAATAATATATTCCATGTGGTCGAATAATAAACTAAAAGGAACTTCCATTTCTTCAATCTCTTTTGGATATTTTTTTGCAATCATATCATCGGCTTCAAAATCTTTTTTACCTGATTGAATTAACGCTTTCTTCTCTTCGCGATGTTTTTTATAATAAGCGTTTATTTTAGGCTCAACTGTACTGTCCAAAAATGCCGGATAGAAGTTCAGATCAATAACGCCATTATTTTTTGCAACCGCTTTTATCTGGTCATCTTTTAAATTTCTATAAACCGGGCAAAGCGCATAAGCATCACTGTGAGATACCAGGATTGGCTTAGTAGAATTATTGATTGCATCCCAAAAAGTTTGTTCGCCGGTATGGCTCAGATCGATCATCATTCCAAGCTCATTCATTCTTTTAATTACTTGTTTTCCAAAATCTGATAACCCTTTTTTTTGTGGAGTTATATTTTCATCTTTCTGGTTCCCCGATTCATACTGAGCACTCGTTGCCCATGAATTATTATTGTTCCAGGTTAAAGTCATGTAGCGAACGCCACGGTTATATAAACTGTCCAATTTGCTTAAATCATCTTCAATCATGTGACCGCCTTCAACGCCCATCATGCAGCCAAGTTTATGTTCTTTTACTGATTCATCCAATTGGCTGGAAGTGCGTACCAGCATCATTTTAGCAGGATTCCTTTTTACCCAGGAATACAACGTATCAATTTCTCTATTTGCAAATTGAAAAGGATTTTTCTGCTTGCCGTCGCAATAAATGGAAAACACCTGCACGTCCAAACCTCCCTTCAACATTCGGTTCAAATCGCTATGCGTTTTTCCTGTAAGATCCTGATCGAAACTATAACCTTTTTCAATGCAGGTGCTGATAATATCATTGTGCGTATCACATACAATTGCTTCCTGGTGAATCTTTTTATACGATTGTGAATTTGCAGATAATGTAACGATAAGTAGAAGAAATCCCCAGAGAAAAGCTTTCATTTTATTTTAGATTTATTATTGGTAAAAGATACTTCAACTTTATTAAAAAGATATAAAAAATAATGGCGAAGGTTTTTATTTTTAAAACCTTCGCCATTTAAAATATTTGTGGAAATTATTTTTAGGCAAATTTGAATAGCCAACCTTATAGAAAATATCCACCATTAATTGTGGAATTACTTTTCTAATAAATCAATCTCTGCATCATTCAATTCCTTCCCGCTTTTTGAAGGCGTATGAGGTGTTTAAAATGTATTCGTAAAACTCGGTAAGCGTGCTGTTCACTACAAAATAATAATTCGGCCGGTACAGTTTTCTGTATCTCTCCAGCGTGTCACCTTTGAATCCCGTAATTCGTGAAATAGTTTTTGCTGAAAAACGGTAATCAATGTAATGATCCTGTTCTTCGTCAAGTAGCCGGTTTCTGAAAGCAAGTTGTTGCTTGTTTTTTCTAAATTGAAACATGCCAATTAACGCGTCTAAGTCCAAACCGGCTGCTCCGCCTGGGTCGTAAGAGGAGTGAATTCCTGGTTTTTCAGCACCAAATATTTTTGAATAGGCTTCCCTGTTTTCCAAAGAATCTTTTTGATATGAGTTAGCAAAAACGGTAACAGGATTTAGCAATTTGTATTTTTCTTTTGTTTTTACGTGTAGAGAAATATCAAAGGAATTATAATCTTTAATGGTCTTCACCGGAAACTTTAAAGTTGATTTTCCATGATAAACAAAACTCAGTGAATCTGTACTTCTTACCAAAATACGATACGCACCGATAGAATCTGTAACATCCATAGAGCCCGAAGTACTGAAAACATTTACGCCAGGCACCGCATAAAGTTTTGAAGAATCATAAACATTTCCCGAAATTAAAATCTGTGCCACCACAGGTGTAGTTGCAATGACCTGAAATAAAATAAACAGGTTTAAGATTTTTACAATTCGCTTTTTATCCAAAATGATCTGCAATATTATAACAATGATTTTGCGAAGTTTCAAGGTGGTTTATTTTTAACGTACGTTTTTAGATAATTGTATGGGAGAAGTAATTTTTATCTTTTTTGCTCATTAATTTTTTTCATTTAGCTTTGACCTTTAATGCAACTATCCACCAAACATCTTCTTGGCATTAAAGATTTACAGCTCTCCGACATTGAATTAATTCTATCTACTGCCACCCAATTTAAAGAAGTTTTACAGCGGCCAATTAAAAAAGTGCCGTCTTTGCGAGATGTAACCATCGTAAATTTATTTTATGAAAACTCAACCCGGACCCGCATTTCATTTGAGGTAGCTGAAAAAAGACTCAGCGCTGATACACTTAATTTTTCTGATTCCGGCTCATCGGTTTCCAAAGGAGAGACTTTATTGGATACGGTAAATAATATTCTTTCTATGAAAGTGGATATGGTGGTGATGCGACACAGTGCCAGCGGCGCTCCCCATTTTTTAGCCAAACATATTCCGGCTGCAATTATCAATGCGGGAGATGGAATTAATGAACATCCTACTCAAGCTTTGCTGGATGCATTTTCTATAAAGGAA
>JBEPVG010000099.1:0-6744 GCA_041691175.1 Chitinophagaceae bacterium | reverse complement strand
CGCCTGTACTATTATTGGTGATGCAAATTATGGAAATAACCGATGCTCAACTATATGCCTGTTATTGATTTTGCTAATTTCCAACGGAACCTATTTTATTTCGATTTTTTAACCCAACAAACAAAGACAATAAAGGTGATTAAGTATAAATAGTTCATGGCTCATGGTTGGACGAAATTCGCAAGTGTTAATTTTAATTTCTTTAAAAATTAGTCAGAAAAAAATGCCAATTGTAAAAACAAAGACCAACTCTAAAAATGTAAAAACTTTAAGAGGCTTACAATCAGAAGTGCAAAGAATTAACCATGTAGCAATTTCAGTTGATTGCGTGATATTTGGGTTTGATGAGAATAAATTAAAAGTGCTCCTTATCCGCTCGGACTTAAAAAAATATCAGAATCAATTTTCTCTTTTGGGCGATCTGGTGAAACCCGAAGAAGATCTGGATGCAAGTGCTTACCGTATTTTAAAACAAAGAACCGGATTAAATGATTTGTACCTGGAACAGGTGCATACTTTTGGTGAAGTGGGCCGCCATCCTGGGGGCAGAGTGGTTTCTGTTGCTTATTGCTCTTTAATTAATGTGCAACATCACCGGCTGAAAACACTGGAAAACGAATTGCATTGGCATGAAGTGGACAGCGTTGCAGAGTTATTATTTGATCATAAAAGAATCTTTGATTCATGCTACACATGGTTGCAAAAAAGGGTGCAGGAACATCCGCTCGGATTCAGTTTGTTACCCAATAAATTTTCGCTGCGGGAATTACAAAATTTATATGAAGCGATTTTGAATAAAAAATTAGACCGGAGAAATTTTAGAAAGAAATTTTTTGCAATGGATTTTTTGGTGGATATGGAGGAAGATGAACAGAATGTGCCTCACCGCCCGGGAAGATTGTACAAGTTTGATTATGAAAAGTATGAGAAGAATAAAAAAACTTGGAGTGGAATTGATTTTTAAATTAAAAAAAATCATTTGAATAGATTTGGTTTTTGTACAAAAAAAAAGCCGTCTCACAAATGAGACAGCTTCTTAAAGTTTTATTTAATTTTTCTACTTTAAAATTAATTATTCGCCCGGAGTTTCAACGGCTGGAGTTTCAGCGGATGGAGTCTCAGCAGCAGGAGTTTCATCAACTGGAGCTTCATGTGATTCTTTTGCTTTTGGCGCCTCTGCCTTTGGCACTTCTGCTTTTTTTACAAATGTTGGGCGACTTGCAGTTCTGGCTTTTTTGTTTGTCTCCTGGCGTTTTGCAAATTCTGCATCGTGCTCAGTGCTCCACTTGGTAAATTTTTCCATAGCAGCAGCTTCATCAAATAAGCCGAGTGTCACTCCACGAAGTAAATGCTTCAGATAAAGTACACCTTTAAAACTTAAAATGCGACGAACGGTGTCTGTAGGTTGTGCACCTTTGTGCAGCCATTCCAATGCCTTTTGACGATCTACCTGGATACTTGCAGGAACAGTCAAAGGATTGTAAGAACCGAGTTTCTGGATAAATTTGCCATCACGTGGGCTACGGGCATCTGCAACTACGATAAAATAAAATGGTCTCTTCTTCGAGCCATGTCGTTGCAATCTCATTTTTACAGCCATAAAAAATAGAAATTTTCTTGGGTTGTGAATAAATTTGGTTTCTAAAAAGGACGGCGAAGATAAGGTCAATACATGAAATATGCAAAAGATTGTCTTATTTTTTCAAAAAGATCGATTTATTACGATCAGATTTTACTTGAAAAATTATCGTTTTCCCAATCCTGCAAGTTTCCCCATCGGCATTTTATTCATCGTCTTCATCATTGCTTTCATTTGGTCAAATTGCTTTACAAATTGATTCAATTCTGCAATATCCTTTCCACTTCCTTTGGCAATCCTTTGTTTGCGGCTCGGATTAATAAGGTCCGGGTTTCTGCGCTCCTCTAAAGTCATCGAATTGATCATCGCTTCAATTCCTTTAAAGGCGTCGTCATTGATGTCTATATCTTTTATTTGTTTGCCTACGCCAGGAATCATTCCCATCAGATCTTTCAGGTTTCCCATCTTTTTTATCTGCTGCAGCTGGGTTTTAAAATCTTCAAAATCAAATTGATTTTTGCGAATTTTCTTCTCCAGTTTCGCCGCCTGAACTTCGTCAAATTGTTCCTGCGCTTTTTCTACTAGGCTAACAATGTCGCCCATTCCCAAAATGCGCTGCGCCATACGATCCGGATAAAAAATATCCAGCGTTTCCATTTTTTCCCCACTACTTACAAACTTGATCGGTTTGTTCACGGTGTATTTAATCGAAATCGCCGCCCCACCGCGTGTATCGCCATCCAATTTGGTAAGAACAACTCCCGTATAATTCAAGCGCTGATTGAATGCCGCCGCAGTATTCACGGCATCCTGACCGGTCATACTATCGACCACAAATAAAATTTCTTTCGGGTTTAAAGCACTCTTAATATTTGCCACTTCCGTCATCATCACTTCGTCAATTGCAAGGCGGCCCGCGGTATCTATAATGACAACATTTTTATTTTTTAATTTCGCTTCTTTCAAAGCGTTTTGCGCAATTTCAACAACATTTTTATTTTCCGGTTCGCTGTAAACTTCTACGTTTATCTGGCCACCCAAAACTTTCAATTGTTCAATAGCTGCTGGCCGGTAAACGTCGGCGGCAACCAACAATGGCGATTTTCCTTTTTTTGTTTTTAAATAATTGGCGAGTTTTCCGCTGAACGTCGTTTTACCACTACCCTGTAAACCCGCGATCAGAATAATGGCCGGATTTCCGCTTAGATCCAGATCAGTTTCAACGCCGCCCTTCAAATCGGTTAATTCATCTTTCACAATTTTAACCATTAACTGACCCGGACTTACCGCGTTGATTACTTTTTCGCCGGTAGCTTTTTCTTTAATCGAATCAGTAAATTCTTTGGCAATTTTGTAATTCACATCCGCGTCAACCAAAGCACGGCGAATGTCCTTTATAGTGGAAGCTATATTTAATTCGGTAATTCTTCCCTGGCCTTTTAAATTTTTAAACGCAGTGTCTAACCGGTCGCTTAACGATTCGAACATATTATTATATAGTTAAATTTTTAAGAAAAAAGATAAAAAAAGTGAACATAAAATACATTCACTCATTTTGTGCAAATTTACGAAAGTTGAAAATAAAAATGAGTTCAGATTGATAAAAAGCATAAACAGTAAGGCAACAAATAATGGCAATTTCTAATTTAGCAATTAAAAAATCTGAAAGATCGTTATTCAATCTTTTTGATAATAAGAAATCAAATCTGTGAAATATCTTTCCTGTTTTACTAAAGAAAAGTTTTTCATTTCTGGAGTACTAATTCCATTTTCGAGAACTAATTCTTCATTTGTAATTATTCTTGCTTCATCCCATAAACCTGCATCAATAAAAGATTGCAGCGTTATGGCACCGCCCTCCACCAAAAGGCTTTGAATACTATTTTCAAAAAGTGAATGAAGCATTTCTTTTAAAAAGTTTTTATTTTGAACTTTAATAAAATGAATATTTTTTTCTGTGGAATCTTTTGATAGATTGAAAATGACTGTCTTTGCTTCGTCGTTAAATATTTTTAGTGAAGCCGGTAATTTTAATTCTTTATCAATAATAATTCTTACCGGGTTTTTCCCTTTCCATAATCGGGTTGTCAATGACGGATTGTCTTTTAAAACTGTATTGGTTCCAACTAAGATCGCCGCTTCTTCACTTCGCCATTTGTGTACAATCCGGTTTGTATAATCATTGCTGATCAAAATTCTTTCATTATCTGCTGAACCGATTTTTCCATTGGCACTTTGCGCCCATTTCAAAATAAGGAAGGGCCTTTCCTTTTGATGAAATGTAAAAAATCGTTTATTTAATTCTTTACATTCATTTTCCAGAACTCCTGTAATTACTTCTACTCCTGCATTTCGTAACTTTTCAATTCCTTTTCCTGCAACTTCTTTATAAATATCCTGGCAACCAATGATTACCTTTTTAATTTTATTTTTAAGGATCAAATCTGCACATGGAGGAGTTTTTCCATGATGTGCACATGGCTCGAGAGAAACATACATCGTACTTTTTTCAATCGAAGATTTATTCTTTTCGTTAACATTTCTGATACAGTTTACTTCCGCATGTGCTTCGCCAAATTGTTGATGGTATCCTTCCCCAATAACTTTATTTTCATAAACGAGCACAGCGCCTACCATCGGATTTGGTGCAACATTTCCTGCACCCAACTTTGCCAATTGAATGCAGCGGCTCATATATTTTTCATCAACAGTCACATCCATATTTTTTAAAAATGATTTGCTTCACAAAATAATTAAGTTTGTGTGAATGACAACAGCATCAATTTATAATGATTTTAAAAACCAGTTAAAATCGATTTATGACGATCGCGAAGCTGAAAATATTACTGAGTGGGTTTTTGAAAATATTACCGGTTTAAAGAGGTGGGAGAGAAGCGAAAATCAAAATGAAGAATTGAATGAAACTGACTCGGGAAAATTTAAAAGATATTTGGAAGAATTGCTGAAACACAAGCCAATACAGTATATTTTGAATGAAGCGTGGTTTTATAAAACGAAATTTTATGTAAATGAAAATGTATTAATTCCGCGGCCGGAAACGGAAGAATTGGTTGAATGGATTATAAATGATGAGAAAAATAACACCGGCGACAGTAAACAAACAAATATTATTGATATTGGAACAGGAAGTGGTTGCATTGCTATTTCATTAAAAAGAGAATTGCCCCGAACTAATATTACAGCAATTGATGTGAGTGGAAAAGCATTATTTGTTTCAAAAAAAAATGCAACAGATTTGAATGCTGTAGTTGTTTTTTCCCAAATTGATTTTTTAAATGAAAATGAATGGAAGGCGCTACCGAAATACGATATTATCTTAAGTAATCCTCCTTATATTCCTATGAATGAAAAAGAAATTCTTTCAAAAAATGTAACCGATTTTGAACCTGGAATTGCCTTATTTGTAGAAGATAGTGATCCGTTTATTTTTTATAAAAAAATTGCAAAATTTGCAATATTGCATTTAAACGACTCCGGGAAAATTTATGTAGAAGTTCATGAAGAATATGCAAAAGAGGTGTCAAAAATATTTGAGAATGAAGGATTTATTTCAATAATAAAAAAAGATATTTATGGTAAAGAAAGAATGGTGGGAGCGAAAAAATTATAAAGCTAATTTTTGACTGATGCGGATGTAGTAGCGCCTAATTTTTTAGCCACTTCCATGATTTTTACAATATCGCCCCAATTGACCAATGAATCTGCATTGATTACAACTGCTGGTTTTACAAGGGTATCTCCAATTGGCAAGCGCGACCTTAAAATGGATTCCAATGAATCAAATTGAATTCTTTCCTGCCCGATGTAAAGTTCTTTCTCTTTGTTGATGCTTACAATCACGCTTTGTTTTGCTTTTGTATCGCTGGTTGAGCGCGGATTATTCATCTTAATCACATTCGGATTTGCCATGGTAGAAATGATTAAAAAGAAGAACATAAGAATGAAGAGGATATCGTTCAACGGGCCGGTATCCAGTTCAGTATCGTCGCTTTTAAATCTTTTTCTGATGCTCATTTTTTGATTTTTAGATCTTCATTTCTAATGAGTCGGTTCCTGTAAAATGTCAACGAATTCGGCGCTGGCAATTTCCATTTTATTTTCAACTCTGTTGATTTGAGCAGCAAGATAACTGTGGCCTATATATGCTAATATTCCGATGATCAGGCCCGTTGCAGACGTGATCATTTTGATATAAATACCATCAGCAATTGTATTGGGTGTATATTCTGTACTGGCGGCTATTCCTTTAAAAAGTGCAAGCATTCCAATGATCGTTCCGAGGAAGCCAAACAGTGGTGCAATGCGGGCTACAATGGAAATAATAGAAAGATTTTTTTCCATCTTATACAATTCTAATGCACCAACATTATCCATACTTTTTTCAATCGCATCAATTGGTTTTCCTATTCTTTGAATTCCTTTGTCGATAATTCGGGCTACCGGGTTCTCATTATTCTTTGAAAAACTTCTGGCGGCTGCAACATTCCCGCTGACGATATGATCGCGGATTATTCGCATAAAATTATCATCAATTTTCGAAGCTTTTTTGATAGCGATCAGTCTTTCAAAAAAGAAATAAAGCGCGCCAACAAAAAGAATTCCAAGAGGGACCATGATAACCCCGCCGCTTACAAGAGTATCCCATAAACTTTGGGTTTTTGGAGCAGTGTGTGTAAGAGCGCTTGAATCAACTTGCAGAAAAAATAAATCCATTTAGATTGGTTTGTGACAAATGTAAAAAGTAATTTTAGAATAGTAAGATGAATAAAAACTAAAATTAAACTTTAACGTAAATGTTAATGTTTATGGTTTATGATGACTTTTTAGAAATAAAGAAAAGTAAAATGAATTAAAACAGAAACCGATAATCTTACGATTTCTCTTCCCAAATCATACACAAATGCACAATTGTTTCCGCAGATTTTGCCATATCATTTACTCCAATCCATTCTAATTTTGAGTGTATTCCCTGCATGCCTGTAAAAATATTTGGACTGGGTAAACCCATAAAACTGAGCCGGCTTCCGTCCGTTCCGCCACGAATACTTTCCGTGGCAACTTTAAGCCCCGCGCGACTTATAGCTTCTGCAGCATAAGCAACAACCTGCGGATTTTCATCCAGAATCTTTTTCATATTCCTATAT
>JBEPVG010000098.1:0-6784 GCA_041691175.1 Chitinophagaceae bacterium | reverse complement strand
GTACCTACACCGCCCCCGGACATACTTGTATTTATACAGGAAGTATTCCTGCAATTCATGGAATTGTGGCCAACGACTGGTATGATAAAACCATTCAAAAAAATATGTATTGCGCTTATGATTCATCTGTAAACACAGTGGGAAGTACTACTGTTGAAGGGAAAATGAGCCCTAAAAATTTGATGGTAACAACGATTGGCGACGAACTGCGACTGAGCACAAATTTTAGAAGTAAAGTAATCGGTGTTTCATTAAAAGATCGGGCTTCTATTCTGCCTGCGGGCCATGCAGCCAATGCGGCGTATTGGTTTGACGATATTGTGGGAAAATGGATCAGCAGCACCTATTATCAAAATCAACTGCCGGATTGGGTAATAAAACAAAACGAGAAGTCTTTTCCTGATGAAGCAATGACTAAAGATTGGAATACATTATTGCCGATGAATAAATATGTACAAAGCACGAATGATAATGAAAAATATGAAGGCCATATACCCGGAGAGAACTCCGTTACATTTCCGCATCATTTATCTCAAATAACGAATGGAAAATATGCCGCATTTAAATTTACCCCGGCTTCCATTACTTACACATTTGATATGGCAAAAGCTGCAATTAAAAATGAAAAATTAGGTGCTGGAAATTTTACAGATATGCTCACGATCAGCATTTCTACAACAGATTATGTCGGACATGTTTTTGGACCAAACTCTATCGAAGCCGAAGACACTTATTTGCGACTTGATGAAGACATCGCTGATTTTTTGAATTATTTAGATGCAAGTATTGGCAAAGGAAATTATGTGTTGTTTTTAACCGCAGATCATGGCGTAGAACACGTTCCGGGATTTTTAGAAGAGCATCATATTCCTGGTGGTGTTTATAATACCACAGAGTTATCTAAAAATTTAAAAGAAAAGATAGAAGATGTTTTTGGTTTAAAAAATGCCATTATAAAAATACAAAACAGCCAGGTTTATGTAGATGATGAAGCGATAAAAAAAACCGGAAAAAAGGTGGATGCAGTAAACGAAGAAATAATTGATTTTCTCAATCAGCAAACTTTTATTGAATATGCATTTGCAACAAAAGATCTGTCAACGACATCCATTCCTGAACCTGTAAAGGAAATGCTCATTAACGGATACAATCAAAAACGCAGCGGGCAAATTGGTTTTATTCCAAAACCCGGATACATTTATGGTGGGGAAACAGGAACCACGCACGGCGCATGGGGCCCGTATGATGCACACATTCCGCTGATATTTTTTGGAACAAATATAAAAGCCGGTAAAACCAATCGCAAAACTTATATGACTGATATTGCGCCTACTATTTCAGCTCTTTTAAACATTCAAATGCCCAGTGGAAATGTAGGAAATGTGATAGAAGAACTAGTAAAATAATGCCCTCAATTTCAGTCCATAAAAAAACGCTATAAATATATATAGCGTTTTAAGAAATTTCATATTTTAAAAGCGGACCGGACGAGACTCGAACTCGCGACCTCCGCCGTGACAGGGCGGCATTCTAACCAACTGAACTACCGATCCAAAAATTATAATTTGGGAACGCGAAGATAATAAATTTCAACTGCACCAAAAATCTTAAGCAGATTATTTTGTAAAAAAATAATTGATCTCGACAGTTCCCTTTTACTCAGGTGTTGCACCAAATGAAATAGCGTTTCTATACAAGCTTTTGAATGTCCAGGTAAAATAAATTCCGATAGAGTTACAAAATAAAGAAGATTTTTTTATGGTTTTCATCTAATTCTTAATGCAGACTTAATGTTGGCTTAATGTTCTGATAACATTAGAATATCAATTTTGCATTGAAATTAAAAATTATGAAGAAACCATTTATTAATTTAAGGCCAAACAAAAAAATTTTCATAGCGTTCATTATACTTTTTTGTCTCGTATCTACAAATACAATATCGCAGGATAGTACAAAAGCAAAAGAAGAATTTAAACCATCCGGCAAAATCTGGGGTTACACTTTTGGAGATTATGCTTATAAACTGCATGCCGATTCTGCACAAAGAGGAAATGCACAATATTCAAAACTTCCCAAAAATTATAATTCATTCAATTTTCGCCGGGTTTATTTAGGATACGATTACCAGTTTACACCAAATATTTCTTCGCAGTTGATACTTGCACACGAATCAGGATTTGAAGCGAGCACGAGCAATACAGATATTTTAACTGATAATAACAGGGCAGTTTATATAAAAGCGATGAACATCCGTTTTAAAAATGTAATTCCCCGGGCAACGATTGTTGCCGGACAACAAGCTACGCCTACTTTTTCTACTTTGACAGAATCAGTTTGGGGATACCGTTCTATCGAAAAAACGATTGCTGATATGAGAGGCTTTTCCAGTTCGACAGATTTGGGAGTAGGGGTTTTTGGAAAAATAGGCAAAAACGAAAATGTGGGATATGATGTTTTAGTTGGAAACAGCAACGGTGCGAAATTAGAAAATAATAATTTCAAGAAAATTTATACTTCTTTGTACGCTTATTTCTTTGATAAGAAATTAGTGATACAGGGAAATTATGAGCATGACAGATCTGCGTTAAAACCTGTACCCCAGGATATTTCAAACTTCAAAGCTTTTGCTGCTTATAAAACATCTTCAACAACCATTGGTGTAGAAGCTTTCAGGCAATTAAAAACCAATAACACTTTAGCGGATTCGGTTTATACAGATGTAGCCCCTACAGGAATTTCCTTTTATGTAACACAACAATTAACTAAAAATAAACTCAACTTTTTTGCAAGAATGGATCTATATAATCCCGATATTAAATTCAACTCAAATAAAAATTATGTTGATGATTACAACCCTAACAAAGAAACTTTCTTCACAATCGGGCTCGATTTTATTGCTTCAAAAAATATCCACCTTATGCCAAATTTATGGTTCAATCAATATCAAAGCAAATTAACGGGCGCCTCTGCGAATTCAAAAAGTGATTATGACCTGGAAGGCAGAATCACTCTGTATTTTTTATTCAATAAGTAAAAATATTAAAATTAAAAATTAAAAACCCAATCTCAAAATTATGAAGTTTAAAAAAATTATCCTGTCATTCATGGTCATTAGTTTTGGCCTGATATCATGTGGCGGCGGCAACTCAAACAATTCGGTTGCCAATAAAGATGAAATTTTAGGAGCAGGAGCTACCTTTCCTTATCCTTTTTATTCCAAAGTATTTGATGTTTATAATAAAGAAAAAGGAATCAAAGTAAATTATCAATCTATTGGTTCAGGTGGCGGAATTAAACAATTGCAAAATAAAACTGTTGATTTTGGCGCATCAGACGCTCCCATGAGTGATGAAGAATTAAGCAAATCGCCAGCTCCAATTGTGCACATTCCTTCCTGCCTTGGAGCTGTAATTATCACTTATAATTTACCTGGAAATCCAGCTTTGAAATTTACCCCGGAAGTTTTATCGGATATTTTTTTAGGAAAAATCAAAAAATGGAATGACCCAAAAATTATGGAGATTAATCCTGGTGTTAAATTACCTGATTTATCTATTTCTGTAATTCATCGCTCCGATGGAAGCGGCACTACTTATATTTTCTCTGATTACTTATCAAAAGTAAATGCAGAATGGAATACCAAACCGGGGAAAGGAAAATCACTGGATTGGCCTGTGGGCCTTGGCGCCAAAGGAAATGAAGGAGTGAGCGGATTGGTAAAACAAACGCCCGGAAGCATAGGTTATGTAGAATTGGTTTATGCATTGCAAAATAAAATGCCTGCTGCAACACTTAAAAATAAATCTGGAAATTTTATAGAAGCGGGTTTGAAATCAACCAGCGCAGCAGCGGCTATTGATTTGCCAACCGATATGCGAGTTTCATTAACCAATACCAGTGCACCTGATGGCTATCCAATTTGCAGTTTTACTTATTTGCTTGTTTATCAAAATCAATCTTATGACAAAAGAACGGAAGCGTCAGCAAAAGCTACGATCGAACTCTTTAGTTATGTGATTCACAAAGGGCAGAAATATGCGTAAACATTGGGCTACGCACCGCTTCCCGATGCAGCAGTAAAAAAAGCAGAAGAAATTTTGAAGTCTGTTACTTTCAATTCGAAACCACTGATGTAAGCGATTCTTCATTAATAACAACTAACTGTGAAAGCATCTTAATTGATGTTTTCACAGTTTGTATAAAAAAAATCAACAGGATGACGGCAATTTCTTTCCAGGCAAAACGAATTAATTTAAAAGAAAAAGTGTTCAAAAAAACACTCACTCTTTCTGCAATTATTGTAGTGGTTATTTTGATGGCCATCTTCTTTACACTTCTTATTAATTCGATGCCATCTATTAAAGCATTGGGCACAAAATTCTTTTATGATAAAACCTGGGACCCGGTAGCGGATGAATATGGTGCGTTGCCTTTTTTAGTTGGAACGCTTCTCACATCCTTTTTAGCGCTTGTTATTTCAACGCCTTTTTCAATTGCAGTTGCTATTTTCCTGGGTGAATACTATAAGAAAGGAATTGTAGCAGAAATCTTTAAAAATGTGATTGACCTTCTTGCCGGAATTCCTTCTGTGATTTATGGTTTTTGGGGCTTGATTGTTTTAGTGCCTATCGTACGAATGATAGAAATGAAATTAAATCTTCCGCCTTATGGCGTGGGTATTTTCACTTCTTCTGTAATCCTTGCTATTATGGTATTGCCGTTTTCAGTTTCACTTTCAAGGCAGGTAATTTCGATGGTTCCGGCACATTTAAAAGAAGCCGCTTATTCTCTGGGAGCAACCAGGTTTGAAGTAATTACAAAAATCATTATTCCCTATACAAAATCCGGGTTATTTGCTGGGTTACTCTTAGCGCTTGGAAGAGCTTTGGGAGAAACGATGGCCGTAACGATGCTCATAGGAAACACGCATGAAATTCCTACCGGAATTTTTAGTCCGGGAAATACAATGGCGAGTGTGATTGCAAATGAATTTTCTGAAGCTACAGGGGAAATTTATACTTCAGCTTTGATTGAAATGGGATTATTCCTGTTTGTCGTTGCTACAATAATAAATATTTTGGGCAAACAGGTTATTAAACGTTTTACGATTTCCTAAATCAAGAGAAAAAAAATCCATTTCATGGAAATGATTTTAAAGCAAAATAAAATAATGAAAAATAAACTGCTTGTTGACCTGCAAATTGAAAAGCAAATTGTTCGCCGAAACAAAAAAAATAAAATATTCAAAGGAATTATTATTGCAGGAACAGTTATTTCTACTTTGCCATTATTGCTGATTTTATTTTATATTTTCAAACAGGGAATCACGGCAATCAATTGGGACTTTTTTACAAATTTACCCAAGCCGGTTGGTGAAACCGGTGGCGGTGTTGCCAACGCCTTGGTTGGAAGTATTTTAATTTTATTGGTCTCGTGTGTTCTTGCCATTCCGATTGGAATTATTATTGGAATTTATTTGAGCGAAGTGGCAAAATCAAGACTGGCATATTATTCCCGTTTGGCAGTTGATGTTTTACAAGGCATTCCTTCAATCGTTATCGGCATCATTATTTATGAATGGATTGTAAGACCAATGGGAGGATTTTCTGCTTTTTCCGGAAGCGTTGCACTTGCACTCATGATGCTCCCTTCCATTGTAAAATCTACGGAAGAAACCTTAAAACTTCTGCCCGAATCTTTAAAAGAAGCATCGTTGGCACTTGGAGTTCCATACTATAAAACTATTTTAAAAATTATTGTGCCAACGGGTTTAGGTGGAATTATGACTGGAATTATTCTGAGCATTTCACGGGTTATCGGGGAAACAGCGCCGTTATTGTTTACCGCTTTTGGGAATCCTTTTATGAGTACAAATATCTTCAAACCCATAAGCAGCCTGCCATTGATAATTTTTAACTATGCTACAAGCCCTTATAACGACTGGCATCAGCTGGCCTGGGGCGCCTCCATGTTATTGATATTGATGATTTTGATTTTAAATATTATTACTAAAATAGTTCAGCGTAAATGGAAAGTACAATTTTAAAAGCCGAAAACTTTAATGCCTTTTTTGGGAAAAGCCATATTCTAAAAAATATCAACTTTGAAGTGGAAAAAAATACTGTATGGGCAATCATGGGACCTTCCGGTTGTGGCAAGACTACCTTTATCCGTTGTGTAAACAGGATGCATGAATTAACGCCGGGTGCTACAGTGGAAGGTTCATTGAAGTTAAAAGGAGAAGATATTTACGAAATGAATCCGGTAATACTTCGAAGGAAAGTAGGCATGGTCTTTCAGCGGCCGAATCCATTTCCAACAATGAGTATTTATGATAATGTAATTGCCGGATACATTTTAAATGGCATCAAATTATCTAAAACTCAAAAAGATGAAATTGTAGAAAACTCTTTGAAACAGGCAGCCTTATGGATGGAAGTAAGAAGTACACTTCATAAAAAAGGAACTTTTTTATCTGGTGGCCAGCAGCAAAGGTTGTGTATTGCGAGGGCGTTATCCATGAACCCTGAAATTTTATTATTGGATGAAGCGACATCTGCCTTAGATCCCATTTCTACAGCAAAAATTGAACAATTAATTCACGAATTGAAATCAAAATATACCATTTTGATGGTGACACACAACATGCAACAGGCAGCAAGAGTAAGCGATAAAACGGCATTTTTTTATTTGGGAGAAATAATAGAATCAGGGCCTACAAAAATGATTTCCACAACCCCAAAACATGAAAAAACGCAGGATTACATACCCGGGCATTTTGGAT
>JBEPVG010000097.1:0-6823 GCA_041691175.1 Chitinophagaceae bacterium | reverse complement strand
GGCGGCTACCCAGCAAAGATCAATAGCTGCGCTTCCCAATCTCCTAACCGGAATTCCTTTTTTTATTAATTTTGAAAACACTTCAAGCGGCCCGTTTCGTTGATCTAAATAATTATATGGAAAGCCCGTAACAAGACAACTTGTTGACACTTCTGTTTTATAACTTACTGAGATTATTTCATCATTGAGGAAAGCACCTTTACCCTTTTCGGCGAAAAAAAATTCATTTAAATTTGGATTGTAAACCGCGCCCATAAGCATTTCTCCTTCGAATTCAAGGCCAATACTTACACAACAAATTGGGATTCCATTAGCAAAATTTACCGTGCCGTCAATTGGGTCAATAATCCACCTGTATTCGCTTCCGGAAATTTTATCATCCGTTTCTTCGCTCACAATTCCATGATCAGGGAAAGCAGTTTTTATTACAGATTTGATGGCTTTATCCGAAGCAAAATCCGCTTCTGTTACCAGGTTATTAATTCCTTCTTTATGGCTAATCGAAAATTTGCCATTAAAATATTTCTTCAATTCATTTGCGCCCGCCTTTGTCGCTTCAATTAATGTTTCTTTATACATCTTGCAAAGATTAAATATTTTGGCGAATGTTTTAATGATTAGGTAATTTGCCGAAATGCTAATCAGCAAAAGTACTGATAGGGTAATTTGCTATCAGTAAACAAACAAATAAATCAATTTTTAAATCACATTCAACTTTTAACCTTCAATCTTCTTTGCAACTCTCAATCATCATCATAAATTATAACGTAAAATATTTTTTAGAGCAATGTATTTTTTCTGTTATAAAGGCCATGAAAAAAATTGACGCAGAGATTATTGTGATAGACAATAATTCTACTGATGGTAGTTTCGATTTTTTTGAAAAAAGGTTTTCAGAAGTAAACTTTATCTGGAATAAATCAAATTCCGGTTTTGCAAAAGCCAATAACCAGGCTTTAAAAATTGCAAAAGGAGCATACATATTATTTCTTAATCCAGATACAATTATTCCGGAAGATTGTTTGATAAAATGCATTTCATTTGTCGATTCAAAAAAAAATAATATCGCTTTAGGAATAAAAATGCTTGATGGTTCGGGCAATTTTTTAAAAGAAAGTAAAAGAGCATTCCCATCTCCATCAACATCATTTTTTAAACTTTCCGGCTTATCAAAATTGTTTCCACAATCAAAAACTTTTGCAAAATATCATCTCGGCTTTTTAAATGAAAATAAAAACCATGAAGTGGATGTTCTTGCCGGCGCCTTTATGATGATTCCAAAAAAAATCCTTGAAAAAACCGGCGGTTTTGATGAAGATTTTTTTATGTATGGCGAAGATATTGATCTCAGTTATCGTATTCAAAAAGCAGGATTTCAAAATTATTATTTTGCTGAAAGCAGCATTATTCATTTCAAAGGGGAGAGTACAAAGAAAGGGACCCTCAATTACGTAAGAATGTTTTATACAGCAATGAGCGTTTTTGTAAAAAAACATTATGGAAGCCGGCAGGCGGGATTATTTAGTTTCTTTATTCACATTGCTATCTTCATGAGAGCTGGTGTGGCGGCTGGTTCCAGGTTATTAAAACGAAAATATAAAGCTGAAAATGATGCCCGAAAAGCGAATGATAAATATTCAATTCTGATTATTGGAAACGAATCTGAATTTTTAAAAGCAAAAAAATTATTAGCGCATTCCCAAAGGAAAAATGAATCTTATTCAAGAATAGCAATTCAAAAAGAAAGCGTTTTGGAAAACTTTGGTTTAATAAACCAAATACAAAATATTCTCAAATCAATTGCGGTTAAGGAAATTATTTTTTGTGAGGGAGAACTTTCTTTTAAAAGAATTATTGAAACGATTTCCCAAATCCCAACCCAAATAAATATTCAAATATTCGCCGAAGGTAGTCATGCAATAATTGGAAGTAATGACAAAGATATTCCAGGCAATTTTATTGATCTAACCGTTCCTGATTGATCGATATAAATTCTTCTTAAAAATAATCTGACGGAGATTATGAGATTTTTTTGCAAATAAAAATTCGGATTATTTGTTTATTTACTGCAATTAGTTTGCACATTTGTTAAGTTCAAACTATAATCAACATAGAAAGTTCATTTCCCAACACAATTTCCGAAATTGCACCCTAAAATTTTATTGAATGGCGTATAATAGTTTCCGGCCCTCGCAATCTTCTACCCCGGTTGTTTTGAATTTGATAATTATCAATGCAATTGTTTTTGTGGCTCAATTGGTTCTGGATAAAACCGGAACGGATGTGACAGGAGGAAACAACTTTGGCTGGCTTACAAGCAGGATCGGCCTTTGGTCTATTGACACGGGCCTTTTTAAGCCTTATCAATTGGTAACACACATGTTTGCCCACGGAGGATTTTTCCATATTCTTTTTAATATGTATGCACTTTGGTTGTTTGGATCAGCTCTGGAAAAAATGTGGGGACCAAAAAGGTTTCTAATATTTTATTTTGTTTGTGGCCTGGCTGCTGGAGTTGCAGAAATGTTTCTCGTGCCAATAGGTTTTGCCATTGGCGCTTCCGGAGCGATTATGGGTTTGCTTGCTGCTTTTGCTTATACATTTCCCAACGTTCAGTTTTATATTTTGCCAATCCCTTTCCCCATAAAAGCAAAATACCTGGCAATCCTTTACGCCGCTTTTGATCTTTTTGGCCAATTTTCAGGTTTTGGAGGAAATGTAGCTCACTTCGCTCATCTTGGTGGCCTGGTAATGGGATTAGTTCTCTGCATTATCTGGAAAAAAAGCGAAAGAAGAAATTATTAAATCCACGCAATTCGGTAATTTTACAAAAGTAATCCGTAGAAAAAAAATGGGTGAATCAGAAAGATATATGGATCGTCGCTTGAAGAGAATCACACTTGGTGATGACAATAATGCGTTGATGGCGCTTATCGGCATTAACGCACTCATCTTCATTTCCTTCGGAATTATTCAAATTATTTATTACCTCACTCAATCATCCAGCATCGCTTTTCAATATGAAATTTTAAGATGGTTTATCGTTCCGGCAAAATTGTCGTCATTGGCAACTGTTCCGTGGACCATTTTTTCGTACATGTTCATCCACGTCGGTGTTATTTATACAGTAATTACTATGATTTGGCTGTGGGTTTTTGGATCTATTTTGCAGAATCTTTCAGGAAATTCAAAAATAATTCCGGTTTATATTTACGGAGGAATTGCGGGAGCAGCCGTGTTTGTAGCCTCTAACTATTTATTCCCCTCTTTAAGAAATCAGGTAGAATATTCTTTCATGCTTGGTGGAAATGCGGGCATTATGGCTATAGCTGTTGCAACGAGCACGCTTTCGCCTGATTACCGTTTATTTAAAATGTTGAATGGGGGAATACCAATATGGATTTTGACGCTTATTTATGTAGTCATTGATATAGCGGGAAGTCATGGAATGGCCGAGCAACTGGCACACCTCGGCGGCGGTCTTATTGGATTTTTATTCATTGTAAGTTTAAGAAAAGGTTACGACTGGAGTTTGTGGATGAACAAGCTTTATAATTGGTTTATGAATTTATTTGATCCTGACAAACCCGTTCATCAGACTGAAAAAATAAAAGAGAAAGTTTTTTATAATACACGCGGTCAAAAACCTTTTATAAAACGACCGGTAATAACCCAGCAACGCATTGATGAGATCCTCGACAAGATCAATCAAAAAGGATATAATCATTTATCTGACGAGGAAAAAAATATTTTGAAAAAAGCACGCGAAACTGACTTTTAATTCTTTTTCTAACATATTGTTATTTATCAAATAAAAGGATTCCCTTCGATGGTAAAGCCCTTTCTGCGCAGATTTACAAAAGAAATATTTGTCATTTCAAATATCATAATTGGTGTCCTCTTTCTGGCGGGCGCCAACGTAAAATATTTTGATCCCCAACATTGGTGGTTTCTGAGTTTGTTCACATTACTATTGCCTTATTTGCTTTTAATTCTAATCCTGTTTTTTTTATTCTGGTTGCTTGTTAAACCCGTGTTTAGCCTCATTTCTATCATTATAATCGCTATTTCCTTTCAGGCAGTTAAAAACATTTTTCCCTTAAATCTTTCGGGAGATTTTTCTTTAAAAAAAGGTAATAAAAATATCCGTGTAATGAGTTGGAACATTGAGCTATTTAATATCCTTCATTACAAAGACCATCCGGAAAAAAAACAGCAAATAATCGATTTGATCAATAAATATGATCCGGATATTGCATGCTTTCAGGAAATGGTGGCCGGAGAAAATAAAAAAGCCATCAATTATTTTCCTGATATTCAAAAAGCATTAAAATTTTCGGATTATTTATATTCTTACAGCATCAAAGATGACTTTGATAGATATCATCATTTTGGAATTATTATTTTTTCAAAATTTCCAATCCTTCGAAAACAGACCTTGGTGAACAATCCAAACAGTTATAATTCTACTTTTCAATTTGTAGATATTTTATCTGGTAAAGACACCATCAGAATTTTTAATGTGCATCTTCAATCTTTAAAATTTTCTCAGGATAATTTAAAATACCTTGACAGTGGAAAAATTCCTTCCCAGGGAAATATTTCTGAATCAAAAAATATTATTTCAAAAATAAAACTTGGAGTTTTGAAAAGAGCCTCACAGGCTATTTTCATCAAAGATGAATTAAATAACAGTCCTTATCCCGTAATTGTTTGCGGCGATTTTAATGATGTGCCGGTTTCTTTTGCTTATGAAACCATTGGCGAAGGGCTTCACAATGCCTTCGTAGAAAAGGGTTCAGGTATTTCAAGAACATTCAGTTCTATCTCTCCTACCCTTCGTATTGATAATATTTTTACAGATAAAAGATTTAAGGTTACTCAATTTGCCAGAATAAAAAATATTCTTAGCGATCATTTTCCTATCGTTGCGGATTTAAAATTTGATTCATCAAATCGGTAAATTTTCTAAATAAAAATATAGAAAAACCTTAGGTCGATGTGTGAAAATTATACCCAAATTTGAAATCCCACCCACGTAGAATATCTTTACCACTTTAATTTTTTATCTTAAAAATTATAACAAAGACATTTAATAAATATTTAGAATTTTATGCCGCTTAAAGTTTATAACTCACTATCCAAAACAAAAGAAGAATTTATTCCGATCAATCCACCGCATGTAGGAATGTATGTGTGCGGGCCAACTGTAAGTGGCGAAAGCCATCTCGGGCATGCGAGGCCTTATATCACTTTTGATGTAGTTTATAGATATTTATTGTATCTCGGTTACAAAGTTCGTTATGTGCGTAACATCACTGATGCCGGGCATTTTGAGGAAGAAGGACGTGAAGCAGAAGATAAAATTTCTAATAAAGCACTGCTCGAAAAAGTAGAGCCAATGGAGCTTGTTCATAAATACACCAACCTTTTTCATTGGGCTTTCAGAAAATTAAATACACTGGACCCAAATATAGAACCAACGGCAACCGGGCACATAGTTGAGCAAATCGGCATGATCGAAAAATTAATTGATGAAGGATATGCATACGTTGTAAACGGTTCTGTTTATTTTGATGTAAAAAAATATGCGTCAAAATACGATTATGGAAAATTAAGTGGCCGCGTAGTTGATGATCTTCTGGAAACAACACGCGACCTGGAAGGCCAGAATGAAAAGAGAAATAAAGCCGATTTCGCTTTATGGAAACTCGCTCCTCCAAAACACATCATGCGTTGGAAAAGTCCATGGGGTGAAGGTTTCCCCGGTTGGCATATCGAATGCTCGGCAATGGCTACTAAATATTTAGGGCCACGTTTTGACATACATGGTGGAGGAATGGATCTGATGTTTCCTCATCATGAAAGCGAAATTGCGCAAAGTACGATTTGCAATTCTACGCCTCCGGCAAAATACTGGATCCATAATAATATGATTACGGTGAACGGGAAGAAAATGGGAAAAAGTTATAACAACCAAATTACACTGACGCAAATGTTTAGTGGAGACCATCCATTGCTCACACAAGGTTTTGCTCCGATGGTGATTCGGTTCTTTATCTTACAAACTCATTATCGCAGTACATTGGATTTTAGCAGCGAAGCTTTAACCGCTGCGGAAAAAGGATTAAAAAGATTATTCGAAGCTTTTGAAATTCTCAAAAAACTTCCCGTTATCGAAATGCAGGAAGCAACCGATAAAGAACTTGAAGAAAAAATAAACAGACTTGTTGATGAGTTTGAAGAATTTATAAATGATGATTTTAATACAGCAAAAGTTTTGGCAAACATGTTTGAAATTGTTCCCGTAATTAATTCAATGAAAGATGGCTTAATAAAAAGTGATGCAATTTCTTCCGCAACTTTAGAAAAATTAAAAGTAAAATTTACACTCTTTCTTGAGCAAATTTTAGGCTTAAAAGAAGATGCAGAGGATTCAATACAACTCAATGGGCTTATGGATTTGCTGATACAGATCCGTAAAGAAGCTAAATCAAAAAAGGATTTTTTTACTTCTGATAAAATAAGAAATCAACTTGCTGAACTTGGCATTGAAATGAAAGATGAAAAAGACGGAAATATGAGCTGGAACGTGGGGTAATTATTTGAGGCGCAACATGTTTTTGTTAATAATCTTCTATTATTCTATATCAACACTGTTGATGCTTTCATCTTTCTGTTGTTATTTGTAAATTGCGGCTTTATCACTTTTTTTATCCGCTATGAAGAAACTGAACTGCTTTTTATATCTTTTTATTTTTCTGTCTTTTCAAAAACTAATCGCACAACCAAAATATGAATTTCGAGGTGTGTGGGTTGCAAC
>JBEPVG010000096.1:0-6826 GCA_041691175.1 Chitinophagaceae bacterium | reverse complement strand
AGTTAAAGAACCTTGCGCAATTATTATGGGCAGTGAAGACAAAGGGATTCAACCAGCCTTGTATAAAGTATGCGACCAGCGTTTTAAAGTTCCCATGCAAAAAGATTTTGAATCTTTGAATGTTTCTGTTGCCGCAGGAATGATTTTGTATGAAGCGATGAAACAGCGCCTGTAAACAATAATTCTTTCGTTTTAATTAATCCTAATAAGTTATATTTTATTCTCGCTTCTTTATTATTTTCGGATTTTGAATGCGTTTAATTATTCGGATAAGAAAAAAAATAATTAAGAATATTCCTCCTGCTGCTACAATTGAAGCAAGAACTTCCGAACCAGAACAAGCAATATTGCATGACAATGCTGTTAAACCCATGAGCAAAAAGATGGCAATTAAAATTGATAAAATTATCAATAATGTTTTTTGTGATTTTGTTGTTCCATCGTCATGCTTTATAATTTTTACCTGGCGATTGATAATTCTGATTTTTTCTTTTACACTTAATTTGCTTACATCTGTGTTTTTTATAGAAGTAATAAAATTTGAAATGAGCGGATTTTTGAGTATCGCTGAATCATTTGAATAATGCCGGGTGTTAGAGGCAGCATAGGCCTGGATATTAATGAATGAACCTTTATAGTTATTGCCTGCGTAGATAATCAACAATAAAGTAACCAGTCCCATCGAAAATTCGAAAAACTTTCTTCTAAAATAATAGGTAAAATATTTAGATGGCTTCACTGTTTTGATATAATAACCACGCCATAATAACGCAGTAAAAATCGCGCATATCATAAAAGTTTGGGCTGCCAGATTTACATTGATATCACTTAATAATTTACCTGTGAATAATCCAATCCCATTTAATAAAATGTATATTAAAAAAATGATTAAGCGGCTTTGCCAAATATGATTTTTAGCCCAGAAAGAAATTTTTTTCATTATCTGAATTTTAAGATTTAAATATAAATTAAATTTTAAATATTATGACCACATTTATAAAAAAATATCGAAACTATTTTACCCTTATTATACTTTCCCGTTTATAAACTAGAGGAAAATCCTCAAGCTGAAGAAGTTTTTGCTGAAGAACTACCGGTTTTTCAGATAGAAGAATATTATCAGAGTCAATGTCCTCATGCCTGATTCGTATTTTTTTGCTTTTTAATAAACTCATTAATTTATCATTATCAATTGCAGAGAGGTTTATAGAATTATTGCTGAATGAAAAGACTTTGATAATTAGATGAGAAGGAATTAAAAAGCCGCGACTTGCATTATTTGAGGATGAATAGATGTTTTGGCTTGTATCTGGTACGCAGTCCAGAAAGTAATGATCATTTAAATTTACCAAGGCTACTAAAAAATTACTTGTGTCTGTTCGATCGCTATGATAATCTAAAGTCATTACTTTATAATATTTTCCGGAAGTATCTCCTGCGGGATTAACTACATATTCACTATTGCCATCTGAGTCTTTCCAATGACCAAGGAATTCACTTTTAAAAACGATATCCTTTTCATTTTCAGTGATGGGGTATAATGAAGTTACACATGAAGAAAGTGATATCACAATGAGACTGATAAAAAACAATTTATTTTTCATAAAACAATTTTTAAAATGAAAAAATGATTGTTGAAAATTTAAAAGGTCAGGCAGATTTCTTTGAATTTTTTATTAAATTTAATTCATGAGAATGTCCTTGCCCCAATAAATTTTTCTGCCTGATCTTGTATTTATAATAACTAAAATCTTATTTTTTACTTCCGAACAAGTACCCGATTTTTATAGAAAAATATTTATTTTTTATGGTACCCGCTTGTCCGCTGCCATCATCATTGTTGATTTTACTTAATCCAAGATTATAATTTCCGGAAATTATAAGGCCATTTGCAAGCCTGTAGCCAGCCAAAGCATTTAATCCAAAATCCAAAGGTTTTATTTCATCTGCGCCTGAGCCGAATTTTACCTTTTCATTATTACCGGGCATACTTCCGCCGCTAAATTTAATTTTGTCCATACCTGAAATCCCAAAAGCAATTGATGGACCAGCTCCTATAAAAAATCCGCCATTAATTTTGGTACTGTAAACAAAATTTAAAGGCACTTCGAGGTAATTTAAATTTACAGTTTCACTCCCTGTTTCATCTTTTATCTTATAACCTTTTTGAACAAAGTTGAGGGCGGGTTGGAGATTGAAATATGTGCTTAGTGGTACATCTATAAAGATGCCGGCAGTTATGCCGGTCTTCGATTTTGGCGAAGCACTAAAGCCGCTTGATTTTATAGTTATATTAGAGAAGGTCGCACCTGCGGTAAGGCCAATAGTTGTTTGACCGGATGAAGAAAATGCAGTTAAGAGAATCATTAACGTCATTAAAGAATAATTTGATTTCATGTTGTTTGATTTTTCTGTTTAAAAAATGGTTGATTTACTATTGTAAAGTGAGAGTTATAAGTTCATTTACAAATTGCCTGAAAACATCTTTTAATTTACTTTCAGCGTCAGTGCCATAATTAATAAAGAAGATATGGGTTACACCTTTTTGAGGAAAATAAAACAGGTTGGCAGAGTAGCCAAGATCGCGGCCTTTATGGCCAATTGCATAATCTCCGTTTGGTTGAATGTATGATTTCTGTAACCCATATCCGTAGTAATTGGCATCATCTTTCTTGCCATAAGTTTGCATGATGGCAAGGGAAGATGGTTTCAGAAGTGTTTTTTGTATGAACAGTGCATTCTCAAATTTGAAGAGATCGAAAATGTTACTGTAAATACCGCCATATCCATTTCCGCTTCCAGTCACAAGATTTGAAACATTCACTATTGAATTATTATTATACAAATCATAATATCCTTGTGCAGTTGAACCAGGAAGCTGGTCATAAGGTTGATAGAAAGTATTTGTTAATCCAAGGGGCTTTAAAATATATTCTTTTAAAAGATCAGCATGTTTTTTTCCTGTTTGGGATTCTAAAATCATCGTAACAATAATGTAATTACTGTTAGAATATACAGCCGTATCCCCTGGAGCAAAATCCGGAGTTTTATTATAAATAAATTCAAGCAATTCTTCTGCCTTCCATTTTTTATTAGGATTATTTAGCACAGCCAAATAAAATTTATCCTCTTGAATAAGGTCTGGTAATCCTGTTTCATGTTTTAAGCATTGTCCAAGTGTTATTTCATTACCATTTGGAAGTTTGTCTGTGATGCGGGCTGGCAGCCATTCTTTTACTTTTCTATAAAGCGAATTATATCCCATTCCCGTGTTTACAGAATCTTCCATTAATTTAAATACAAGAGTTCCCATAAAAAGTTTTGTAATGCTGGCAACTTTTGAAATTGTACCAGGCACAAAATCTATATTGTTTCCGATATCCGCTTTTCCTGTAGCGCCTATCCATGTTCCATGTGAGTCATTTACCAATAATGAAATTCCAGGCAGGCCAAGCTTTCTGTACTTTTCTAAAAGGGACTTTAGCGCTGTATTTTTAGGATTTTGATTGCTGCTATCAACCCATGGCGATTCACTGTCGATGAATCTTGTTTGTAATACTTGAGATTTTTGGCAGCCCGCCAGTAGTATTAAAATTATAAAAACAACTGTGTAGAATGATCTCATTTCGATAGATTTATTATTAAATATTTACCTTTTAATTGGTAGATGAATACCAAGCATTAAACTGTTATAAGGAAGAAGTGGAACATAGGATTTTACAAATGGGAATTGAATACGTTGCTGATAATTTGTAAAAATTACCAATGGAGCTGAATGAGCAGTTTTTAACTTGTATTCCAGTCCTAATCCAAAAGTGGCAATACCTTGCATGCGGCCAATGCCTTTATTGTTTTTGTATTCTCCATTACTGTTTAGTTTAAATTTACCGACAGCAGGAATAGAATGCATATAACCCGCACCCACACAGGCTTTTAAAGAGAATATTTTTGAAACTATATGACTATACCCGAAATCAATATACAAAGGGATTCCATGCTGTACGTATCTATGATAGAAATAGCCAATTTTAAGTTCCTCATACCAATAATGTTTTTCTTTTTGCCTAAAAGTTTTGCCATAGCCTATTTCTATGCCAGGATGGACAATACCGCTTACAAGTGCTGAGAACTTTCCGAATGGCATCGCATTTTGCGTATTAAAAATGGATGCAGTAACGTATGAGTATTTTTGTGCGCTTGCTGATAGAACAATAATTACAAGAGCCGCGATAGTAAAAAGGAATTTCATTTGTATCTCATTTTAAAACACAAACTTATTATCACAAATAGGCAAAACATAATTGAATCCCGCCGCCACCATTGCCGATCGTTTCATAATTTGCAAAAAGAGCCTGCTAAGGCAAGATTATTATTGAAATAAACTAAAAGCATGCGAAAAGAATTTTTTTATAGTGCAAATACATAAAAAATAATTTGTATTTAATTGGATTATCTTAAATTTAGTTTCTAATGCAAATTGAGAATCCACAATTACAGCTTTTTAATTACCTGAAAGAGCAGTTGCCTGCTCACCTTTCATTGATTAATGAATTGTGTGATTTACTGAACCTCAGTCCTGATAGCGTATACCGCAGAATAAGAGGTGAGAAAGAACTTACTTTAATTGAACTAAAGAAAATTTGCGTACATTATCAACTTTCCCTGGATCATATATTGGAATTACATACTGATGCAGTACTTTTCGATGCCCCTGAATCGAATGGCTTTTCATCAGACTTTGATGACTATTTAAAAGACATGCTAAAGCAGCTCAAATATTTTAATTCGTTTGATAAAAGAGAAATGAATTATTTGTGTAAAGATTCTACCCTTTGGAATTTTTATCTTTTTCCTGAGTTGGCCGCATTTAAAACTTTTTTTTGGTCAAAAACGATAAACAAACATCATGAACTATATGATAAGACTTTTTCTTACGAAGAATTTCCTTATACAGAATGTTTTAAAACAGGGCAACAAATTTTGAGGGAATATAACCGGATCCCGAGCCTTGAATTGTGGAACCAGGAAAGCTTGCATAGCACAATAAATCAAATAGCCTATTACCGCGATGCGGGAAATTTTAAAACCAATGACGATTTTGAACTGGTGTTAGCTTCGTTTCATAAAATGATTGATCATTTGAAATTGCAAACAGAAAAGGGAGTAAAATTTATGCCCGGAGATACAGATGTTTCCTATAAAGCGCCAATTCATTTTTATGTAAACGAATTAATTCTCGGAAATAATACGATGGTTATTACTCTCGATAACCAAATTCTTACCATGGTTTCCTACAGTGTCTTTCATTATCTTTTTACTAAAAATGTAAAATTTTCTACAAAAGTTTTACAATCATTTGAAACCTTGCTTAGAGGTTCTACATTAATCAGTAATTCGGGTGAAAAGGAAAGGAATCGATTTTTTAATGCACTCCGTCAAAAAATTAATGCGCTTCGTAATGTGCAATATTTGGCCCAGGAATGAGAAGATTCGTGGCAATGGAATAGTGCTGATTAAATTTTTTCACCTACGATTTTTGATAATTATTTCTCGTTTGACATGCGGAATAACTTATTTGAAAATGTTTTGGCGCATGATTTCAAACTTTTTTTTGTTTCCCCCAATAATGAATTTTTTGTGTATGGTTTCGCCTAATAAAACTCCGGCGAGCGCACCGACAGGTATCCCCATAACGCCAAACCTAATTGCCTTTTGACCTGCTGTTAATGAAAACCAACCTGGTGAATCGTTTCCTGAGACTAATCCGGTTATCACTCCTACACCTATTCCGATTAAAGCTCCATAAGCCGCTCCACGTCCAACTGATCCTTTTCTTTGAATGGTTACCTGTCTTAATTGATCGTAATTGTAAAAAGGAGGAACTGGATTATTTTTCTTTTCCAAACTCAGTTGAACAGGAGAAGAAGATAACGCTAATCCTGTGTCTGATAAATTAGCAACATAACCTTTGATAATTTCTTTGTTGCTGTAAATTAAAATGTTCGCTTTGTAAATTTTTGGTTTTAAATCAAGGCTATCGTTTCCAGTAATTTCTTGCGCATTTCCACTTTTGCAAATGCAAATTAAGAATAAGAAAAACAGGTGTCTTACAACTGTGAAACTTAATAAACTGATTGACTTTTTCATGATTGTAAATTTGAAATTGATAAATTTTATTTGTGGAACAGGGAACGCTTTTTCAAAATTTTAATCATCTATTTTTTTCAAAATAAAATGAATTGTAAAGAAGCTTCGTGGCACATCAACGCGTGTGCAAATTCCGTTTTTATAAAAGTAATAATTGCAATTACCATCCGGAAGGTCAAGCCTATATTTAGTTTCAGTGATCTTTACAAAATCCAGAAATCTTTGATAATGGGTAGAATAAACTTCTATTCTTTTGCCGGGACAATTCCCATATAATTGTAAAATATTGAACTGAATTGGATTTGAAATTTGTGAATCAACATTCCCATCGCTGTTTAGTTTGAAATAATTTCCACTTACCGCGGTTGCATTTATTGTTTCTTTCCCATTTACCTTTTGATAATAAAAAGAATAGAGCATTCTCTCATTCTCAAAAACCGAACTTTCATTTGTATATGAGTGGTAAGAAAAAATGTAACTTGTTTTTACTTCCGATTTCAACTCATAAAAAACTTTGTGATCTTTTGCAGATTCTGTAAGATTGAGATTCCCGATTATATTTTCTTTCCATATAACATCGTAACTCAATATTTTTTTTTGTGCATTTAGATTGATTGTAATAATAATAGTGATACATGTAAAAAAAATAATCCGTTTTAATAATGCATCGTATTTCCTC
>JBEPVG010000095.1:0-6833 GCA_041691175.1 Chitinophagaceae bacterium | reverse complement strand
CAGGAACCATTTTGGCTGGAGTTACAAGAGACAGTGTAATTCAAATCCTAAAAGATATGGGGGTGGAAGTAGAAGAAAGACGCTTAGGCATTGATGAGATTGAAGACGCATATAAAAGAGGAACGCTTACTGAGATCTTTGGAACCGGTACGGCTGCAACTATTTCTTTAATAAAGGAATTAAGGTATAAAGATTTTGAGATGAAATTTGAAACAGAAAAATGGAAAACATCACCTGAGATAAAAAGAAGAATGAGTGCGATCAAAGAAGGCAGAGTTGAAGATAAATATGGCTGGATGATAAAAGTGTAATAGGAATTGAAAATCATGGCTGAGAAGGCCATTTGGACAGTAAACAAACAAAAAGTAACAATTTCTGTTTTTATTAAAAATCTGTTTTTTTTTATTGTCAAATAATTTTGGTTTTTCGCAAACCTACACTTACCTTTGCCGTCCAAAAAAATCAAGGTAAAAAACAATGCCTACCATACAACAATTAGTAAGAAAAGGAAGAACAATCATCAGGGCTAAAAGTAAATCAAGAGCACTTGATAGTTGCCCGCAGCGCAGAGGCGTGTGTACAAGAGTTTACACTACAACTCCCAAAAAGCCGAACTCCGCATTGCGTAAAGTAGCTAAAGTGAGACTTACTAATAAAATTGAAGTGATTGCTTATATCCCAGGAGAAGGGCATAATTTGCAGGAGCACTCTATTGTATTGCTTCGTGGTGGGAGGGTAAAAGATCTTCCGGGAGTTCGATATCATATCGTGCGTGGAAGCCTGGATACTGCCGGTGTAAAAGGCCGCAAACAAAGCCGTTCTAAATACGGAACTAAAAGAGAAAAAGCTAAAAAATAGTTTAATAATTTTAAAATAAATATCATCAAGCTGAAACGGCAGATGAGAAATTAAAAAAGAACAATGCGTAAAGCACAAGCAAAAAAACTTCCGTTAGCTCCTGATCCCAAATTTCAGGATAAGCTGGTTACCCGTTTTGTAAATAATTTAATGTGGGAAGGCAAAAAAAGTGGCGCATACACTATTTTTTATGATGCGCTGGATAAAGTTTCTAAAATATCAGGCGATGATGGCTATGAAGTATGGAAAAAAGCCCTGGCTAATGTAACTCCCGGAGTAGAAGTGAAGAGCCGCAGAATTGGCGGAGCTACTTTCCAGATTCCTTCAGAAGTGCGTGCAGATAGAAAAGTTTCATTAAGTATCAAATGGCTTATCAAATATAGCCGCGATAGAAACGGCCGCAGCATGTCAGAAAAATTAGCGAATGAAATCGTAGCCGCTAGCAAAGGCGAAGGCGCAGCATATAAAAAGAAAGAAGATACACACCGTATGGCCGATGCAAACAAAGCATTTGCGCATTTTAGAATCTAAAAAATATTAGTTCAAATTATTAACCCTTCTTGTTTTCAGGAAGGGTTTTTTATATTCAGGAGAATTAAAGTTACTTTACGTAATATTCAAGTTTTTACAAAACGCGTTATGCAATCCCGGAAACGTTTCTCTATAATTATTTTAGGATTAATTTTATCCGCAATTTTTGTCTCCTGCAATAATGGAAACCCAAAAGAAAAAACAATGCATGAAATGCATAATTCTGCAGTTTATTTATTGGACAAAAAAGGTTTTCAAACAACTGTTAATGGAAAAAAAACAGATCTTTATATTCTCAAAAATAGAAAAGGTGCAATTGCAACTTTTACCAATTACGGCGGAAGGATTGTTAGCCTTAAGGTGCCTGATAAAAATGACAGTTTGGTAAATGTTGTTTGTGGTTTTAAAAGTGTGGAAGATTATGAAAAGTCCACAGAGCCTTACTTTGGCGCTACTATTGGAAGATTTGGAAACCGGATTGCCAAAGGAAAATTTACTTTAGATGGAAAACAATATTCTTTGTTTTTAAACAATGGCCCCAATACTTTGCATGGCGGAAAAAACGGATTTCAATACCAGATGTTTGATGCAGTTCAGCCCGACAGTAACTCCGTGGTTTTTACCAGAATTTCTGCTGATATGGAAGAAGGATTTCCAGGAAATCTGAGCGTAAAAGTAACTTACACCCTAAATGATCAAAACGCTTTGGAAATGGAATATGAAGCAACCACCGACAAAAGAACCGTTATCAATTTAACCAATCACGCTTTCTTCAACCTGAACGGCGAAGGCTCAGGAACGATTTTAAATCATCAGGTTCAGATATTTGCAAATTATTTTACCCCTGTGGATTCCACCTTAATTCCTTCTGGAAAAACGGAATCTGTTTTAAATACACCCTTTGATTTCAGGGACTTTCATACAATCGGTTCGCAGATAAATGAAGATAATATCCAGTTGAAAAACGGAAAAGGATATGATATTAATTTCGTTTTGGACAGTGCTAAAAATTCCCCCCATTTTGCAGCAAAAGTAATTGGTGACAAATCAGGAATTGAAATGACAATATATACCGACCAGCCGGGATTGCAGTTTTACAGCGGAAATTTTATGTTTGGAAAGAATACTTTTAATAACGGCACCAAAGACGAAGCGCGTACCGCATTTGCCATGGAAACACAGCATTTTCCCGATTCTCCCAACCAACCTTCTTTTCCAAATACGGTTTTAAAACCTGGTGAAAAATATCATTCAATTTCGACCTATGTGTTTTCTGTAACGAAAAATTAATTTGATAAAATATTTCTTATGATTGCAAATTTTATAGGGCAAAAACAAAGATCACTTCGATTGTTTATTTCTTTTTTTGTAATGCTGATTTCGATATCAGTATTTTCTCAAAAACAGATTGCTCCGGCCTATCCGCTCATCACCCACAATACTTATTTTAGTATCTGGTCGACCACCGATGCTTTATACCAATCTACTACAACACACTGGACAGGGGCAAATCAGTCTCTTATTGGTATTATAAAAGTAGATGAAACATACTATCGTTTTTTGGGAAAACCCGAAGAAAAATACAAAACCATTTTGCCCACTTCGGATGAAAGTAATTACACCCTAAAATATACAGAAGAGAAACCAAATGAAAATTGGAGCAACCTGGATTATGATGACAACTCGTGGAAGTCTGGCAAAGCGCCATTTTGCAATGATTCCGCAAAGGTGAAAACAGTTTGGAAAACAGACAATATTTGGACCCGGCGCATATTTGAAATCACGGATGAAAACCCTGATAATTTATTTTTAAAAATAAATCATGACGATGATGTGGACGTTTTTTTGAATGGGAAAAACATTTATTCGCAAAAAGGATGGACAAGCAAGTTTGTCCTCATCGATCTAAATGAGGAAATTAAAAACGATTTAAAAAAAGGCAAAAATATATTGGCCATTCATTGTAAAAATACCGCTGGTGGCTCCTACCTTGATGCAGGAATTGTAGAAAAGCTTGCGGCAGTAAAACAACAAATAATCGAAATTCCTAAGCAGAATAATGTAGTAGTTAATGCAACACAAACGGTTTATGATTTCACCTGCGGAGCAGTTGATTTGACTTTAAAATTTATTTCGCCATTGTTATTGAGTGATATGGAAACCCTTGCCAGGCCTGTTTCTTATATTTCTTACCAGGTGAAATCAAATGATGGCAAATCGCATAGCGTAAAAGTTTATCTCGGAGCTTCGTCTGATATTTCGGTAAATACTCCTTCACAGGAAGTGGAAGCTACATCTCTGAAAACAAAAAATCTGCAACTTTTAAAAGTAGGAACAGCGAGCCAGCCGATTTTGAAAAAGAAAGGTGATGATCTCCGAATTGATTGGGGTTATTTTTATGTGGCTGCAAAAGATGACACCAATACAAAACAATATATTTCTGAAAATGATGAAGCCGGAATTGCTTCTTTTTTAGAAGAAAATATGAGCAATTCAAAAAAGATTTCCGGTAAAAAACTGATGTTGAATACCGTTGTCAATTTTGGTTCTGTTTCAGCAAACCAAAAAGAAAAGTTTATAGAATTAGGCTATGATGAAATTTATCCGGTGCAGTTTTTTCATCAGGATTTAAAACCCTGGTGGAATCGGAATGGAACCAGTACGATTCAGCAGCAATTAGAATTAGCATTTACTAATTACCATTCTGTTGTAAATAAATGTAACCTTTTCGACCGGCAACTTTATTCAAATGCAAAAAAGTCGGGCGGCGAAGAATATGCAAAGCTTTGTGAGTTGGCTTACAGACAAAGCATTGCGGCGCACGCTTTGGTAAAAAGCCCCAAAGGAGAAATTTTGTTTTTATCGAAAGAAAATTTCAGCAACGGTTCTATCAATACGGTAGATGTAACTTATCCATCATCTCCACTTTATTTATTGTACAATCCCGAATTTTTGAAAGGAATGCTGAATGGAATTTTTTATTATTCAGAAAGCGGTAAATGGCAGAAACCTTTCCCCGCGCATGACCTGGGTACTTATCCATTAGCAAATGGACAAACCTATGGTGAAGATATGCCGGTAGAAGAATCGGGAAATATGGTGATCCTGGTTGCTGCCATTGCAAAGGCTGAAGGCAATGCAAAATACGCAGAAAAGCATTGGAAAGAACTGACCAGGTGGGTAGAATTTCTTTCAAAAGAAGGATTGGATCCGGCGAATCAATTATGTACAGACGACTTTGCCGGGCATCTGGCTCGCAATGCAAATCTCTCTGTGAAAGCCATCGTGGCCATTGGTTCTTACAGCATGCTTGCGAAAATGTTGGGCAAAAAAGACGTATTTGCAAAGTATAACCTTATGGCGAAGGACATGGCAAAAAAATGGATGCAATTAGCTGATGCCGGCGACCATTATGCACTTACTTTTAATGATAAAAATACCTGGAGCCAGAAATATAATTTAGTTTGGGATAAAGTATTGAATCTAAATATTTTTCCAAAAATCGTAGCAAAAAAAGAAATAGATTTTTATCTTACCAAACAAAATACATTTGGCCTTCCGTTAGACAGCAGGAAGACTTATACAAAATCTGACTGGATCATATGGACTGCCACATTAACTTCTACCAAATCCGAATTCGAACAGTTTGTACGGCCGGTTTATAAATTTGTTATACAAACCCCTGACCGAGTTCCTTTGAGCGATTGGCATGAGACTACTAACGGCAAACATATAGAATTCCAGGCCAGAAGTGTTGTAGGAGGTTATTTTATGAAAATGCTGAACGATAAATTTAACTTGAAGTCTATGAAAAGTAAATAATATACATTTCTAAGGCCCTAACCGTTTCAGAAAGATTCATCTCCTTTATTGCAGGTAATATTTATCCCGCAAAAATCTGAGTATAATAGAATCCTTTTTGTTTATCTTTTGCAATTCCATGTATTTAAAGGATCCGAGAAGATTGTGACCTTGGCGCCGAGATTTTTCCCACATCAATTCAACTTGTTTCCCGGAAATCTGACCGAAAGCATATGGCAAGTTTTTTTTTGATTCCAATTTAATTATTCTAACTTTATTTTCTTATTGATTTTCCACATTAATTTACCCCTGTGATTTCATCCGGAAATAATCCTATCTGTTCGCCTTTGTGTTAATTGTTTTTGATATAAAATCAAAAATGTGATTTTTTTCTTTGTTCCGATGTTGATTGATATTAAAATGATTTCATTCACCTAAAAAAAATAAAAACAATGGCATCAATCAAAATCACTGGCAGTGATACAACTTCCGGTGGGCTTACTCTCGTGGACGAAAATGGAAATTCTGCAACCAATTTTAACGCTCACCGCGGTCACGTAATTACGTGGGAAATACAGCCAGGCTCCGGCGTTAGTGCGCTCACCGGCTTTGCACAAAAAAATGTAAATGGTAACCAAAATGTTTTTTCTTCGTATCCTGCGAAACTTGGTAATTCTAACAATTGGCAGGGAACCGTAGATAAAGACCTCAGCCCCAGTAATTCTTACACAGACACTTATGAAATAGGCTGGCAAGATAGTCAAGGGAATTCTTATACTTATGATCCTGCAATCCAGGTTAATCCTTCGCCAAATGGGCTTTAAAAGGAAAGCAATTTATTTATTTTTATTTTTCTTTTTAATCGGGACCCAAGTCTACTCGCAGGACCAAAAGATTGCTGATAGTCTGGTAAAAATCTATCAGCAAGATACCCTAAAAGATACGGCCCAGCTTGAGTTATTGAGAAATTTATCTTTTAATGAGCTGCGCAATCTCAATCTTTCTTTGCGATATGCAGAAGAGCTGATTCATCTTGCAAAAAAAGAAGGTAACGACAGGTATTTGCATGCGGGCTATTTTCAAAAAGGAAATAAAGAAAGGCTGTCGGGCAATCTTAGTGAGGCGCTTACCGCTTATTTTCATGCTCTGGACGTATCAAAAAAAATAGAACGACTTTCAAACGAAGGAAGTGATTATGGCGCGATTGCTGTAATTTATACGGAATCGAAAGACCATAGGAATGCAATGCTTTATTTTCACAAAGCGATTTCCATTCTCAGGCAATCAAGCGGAGCAAATAAACTCAGCCAGGAAAATGATTCTATCCAACTTGCATCCGTTATTTTAAATGCCGGCGATGAATTGCGGATAAATGAAAATTTTGATTCTGCACTAATCTATTTTAAAGAATCAGCAAAGATCTTCGAAAAGAAAAATTACCTGATCGGAAAGGCATATAGCCTTGGCAACACCGGAATGGTATACGCTGCTGAAGGAAAAGGTGATCTGGCTTCACAAAATATGAATGAGGCCATTTCTATCCTTCAGAATCAAGGCGACTATTACCCGATTAGTGTTTATCTTATTTCCATATCTGATATTTATACCAAAAAGGGCGACCATCAAAAGGCGCTGGATTATGC
>JBEPVG010000094.1:0-6884 GCA_041691175.1 Chitinophagaceae bacterium | reverse complement strand
GGATAAGGCCAGGATATAAAAATACCGTTTTCGATAAATTAAAATCCGCACAAATTTATTTTGAAAAAATAAATGAAACATGCCTTGCTTTTCAGAGTAATAATAAAATAAGTGAAATAATAAATATTGATAAGGAAGCCGTCATCCAGGATTATAATTCGCAAAGAACGCTGGATCTTTTACCATCCAGCATCAGCCATCCGACATCAAACATTTCCGTATGGGATTGTTGTGCAGCAAGCGGTGGAAAATCAATTTTAGCTACTGATCTTTTGAAAAATATTAGACTAACGGTGACGGATACACGAAAAAGTATTTTAGAAAATTTACGGAAACGTTTTGCAAAAGCGGGTATAAAGAATTATGATTCTTTTGTTGCTGATCTTTCCATTTTGCGTCCCTTAAAAGTATTTCAGGACCGGCCAGGTTTCGATTTAATTATTGCAGATGTTCCCTGTTCCGGTTCAGGAACCTGGTCAAGAACTCCGGAGCAACCGCATTTTTTTTCTAAAAAAAAGATTGAAGAATATTCAATTCTGCAACAGAAAATAGTTTCGAATGCCTTCGAATATTTAAAGGAAAATGGGTATTTACTTTATATAACCTGTTCAGTTTTTAAAAAGGAAAATGAAGAAAATGTGGACTTTTTTAATAAGAATTTGAATCTTCAATTAATAAAAAGTGAATATTTAAAAGGCTATGAAATGCAGTCTGACACGCTGTTTGTTGCATTATTTAAAAGAAAAATACAGAATAAATACTAGAAATAAGAATCGTTATTATTTGTTTGTTTACTGTAGATTCTCTTTTAATCAACAATCATTTTGAAACTCTGTTTGTTTTGTCCGTCAGTAAATTTTAAAATATACATCCCCCTTTGGAGCGGTTGCATTTTATCAAAATTAATCAACTGAATAACTCCTTGCTGCAAAGAAACTTGTTTTGAAAAATATAAATTTCCACCGGCATCATATAATCTGAAAATTCCCGTAGAAGTTTGATCCGGCTTTATTAAAACAGTGAAATTATTTTTAAAAGGATTTGGATAAACCCTGATGGATTTATTTCCCAAAATAGTTGGTGCATCTTTTAAAAACCGCTGCTGATTTAAATCATCAAAAGCTTTTTTGAAGTCAGGAATTCCATAGCCAATTCTATTATCAGGATGATCATAAATACTGCTGCTTTTTTGAACTGCTTTTATAATTTGCATGTTGGTAAAATCGGGAAAAGCCTGCCATAAACAAGTAACCAGTCCGGCTAAATTTGGTGTCGCAAATGATGTTCCATTTCCCGAAACTAATCTTCCGGAAGCAGAGGAAATTACAGTTCCCCATCCGACAGAAGCCACGTCAGGCTTAATTCTTGAATCGGCCGAAGGGCCGTAGCTACTAAATCCTGCCGGAGTTCCTTCAACATCAACTGCCCCTACTGCGAGAATACTATCCGCATCCGCCGGAGTTGTGATAAAATGCCAGCCTGATTCGCCTTCATTTCCTGCTGCCGCTAAAACAATAATTCCCTTTTTTGCTGCCAGAGACGCGGCTTTTGCAATCATCGTTGTGTGTCCGTTCATATCAGAATACGAATAATTAAAAACAGGATTATCAAACAGACTATAACCGAGTGAAGTAGTGATTACATCAGTGCCGGCGCTGTCTGCTCGTTCAGCAGCGGCAATCCAATATTGCTCCTCAACTGGCGATTCTGAGAAAACATCTTCTGAACGATACAACAAAAAACGGGCGTTCGGGCAACTGCCAATAAACTGATTGGTAAGATTTGCGGCAATGATTGAAAAACACATCATTCCATGAGCATCATCTTCATTTACGCTTTCTTCATTATCTACAAAATCATGAGTTTCTATCACCTGATTTTTAAAATTAACGCTATCAAAAGCAGGCAGCGTTTTGTAATGATAAAATCCGGCATCCAATATCGCAATGATCATTCCTTCTCCATGAAAACCTTTGTTATGTAAATATTCCCCATCATGAATATGGATCTGGTTGTAGGAATAACCATAAGAATAATGATTGCCAGCAACCAATTGTGATAATGCGGAGGTAATATTATTTATTTGTTCATTAAATTTATCTCTTGCCGTAAAATCATTTCTCGCAATTAACTGAATAGCCAATCGCTTTACCGCTTGTGTTTTGGTTACAAAAGAATAGCTGTTGATTTTATCAAGTGCAGTAGAATCGGTGGTTTCAATGCAAACCTGGTTAAGCCATTTTGATTGATCGAGTACGGTTACGTCACCGGATAAACGAACGCTATCTATGTATGCGGGAACGATTGGAAGATCTGTTTCATCAATCGAAATGTTTTGTTTTACCCTTCTTTCAATTGCCCTTTGTGACAAAAATTTTGAAGGATCATTTATTGAAAACGGAGTGCCGGTTTTGTCTTTAAATTTGATAACGTATTTGGTATACTGCGCAGAAAGATTGAGAGAAAAAGATGTGATCAGGAGAAGAAATAAAAAGAATTTTTTCATAAAATCTTCCTTAATTAATTGTGATCTATTATACTCAATGTTTCTCCAAATCCTTTGTAAGTATTATCACCTGCCTGATATTCCCAATGAATAAAATCCTTGTAAATAAGTCCTACATTTTTAGCATATTTTTCGATGCTGAAGGTTTTTTCTGCATATTCAGTCGTCTTCGGATCACCGGTAGAATCATTCACTTCAAAAACGGTTATTGTATTATCAAAATTATTAGAACCAACTGTTGTGGGAACATTTACATCTTTATAAATATAATTCCAATCTTCTGTGAAAGCCGGATTTGCAAAGACATAAGAGCGGTATGGATCAAAAGGTAAATAACTATTTCCTTTCCATGAAAAACCTTCTTTTATGGGCAATATTAATTTGATAAATCGAAGATTATCCTGGATTAGTTCGACAGAATTTGATGTAGGAATGGCTGTGAAAACATTATCGATTTGCCATGGTTGGGTAGAATCTTTTCTAAGAAAACGGTTAATGGTAAATCCGGTTCTTTCGGAATTATCTTTTATTTGTGCATCAATTCTGTATTGAGCCTGGTAATGCCTGATCGTTTTATCCTGACCAAAATTGGTGAACACGGTAGAATCAAGATCGTAAGTAATGTATTTTCCAACTTGCAATGGAAAATAATCTGTTGCCGGTTCAAGTGTAAAATCAGCATTTTCTTTTTTACATGAGGCAAACACCAGAAAAATAAAACATACTCCAATGAAATATTTTATCATAGAAATTTTTAAAAAATTTTTTCAAAAGGAGTGTAATCATCCTTACAAATCTAAATCTACTTTTTTAAGGTCGCTGAATAATTCCTCCACCAATCACATCATTGCCTTCATAAAAAACAGCGCTTTGGCCCGGTGCTATTCCTTTTACATTTTCATAAAAACGGACTTTCACCCCGTTTTCGTATGTGAACAAATTAGAAAGCGCACCTTTATCTTTATACCTGATTTTTGTAATCGCTTCCATTCCGTCAGAAACGCCATCATATTTCACCCAGTTAATTCCTTTTACGGTCATTTCAGTTCCTTTCAAATCTTCTTCGTCACCAAGTACAATCGTATTGGATTCGGGAATAATTTTGGTAACAAAAGCGGGTTTTCCTAAAGCAATGTCAAGTCCTTTTCTCTGGCCAATTGTGTAGAATGGATAACCTTTATGTGTCCCAAGAATTTTTCCGGTTTTATCAACAAAAAATCCTCCTGAAACTTTTTCTTCAAGCCCATCTACTTTTCTTTTTAAAAAACCACGATAATCATTATCTGGCACAAAACAAATCTCATAGCTTTCATTTTTCTTCGCCAGTTCAGGGTAGCCAAAATCAATCGCCATTTGCCGGATTTCAGTTTTCCGGTAAGTGCCCAAAGGTAAAAGCGTCCGGCTTAATAAATCCTGCTGTAATCCCCATAAAACATAACTCTGATCCTTTGTTTCGTCTATTCCCTTTCTTACAAAATATCTTCCGTTGGAATGCTGGTGGATTTGAGCATAATGCCCGGTCGCGATAAAATCGCAACCCAGCGCATCGGCTCTTTTTGAAAGCGCGCGCCATTTGATATGTGTGTTGCACAAGACACAAGGATTCGGCGTGCGCCCTTCCATATATTCCTCCACAAAATTGTTTACTACAAAACTTCCAAACTCTTCTCGGATGTCTAAAATAAAATGCGGAAAACCATGTTGTACCGCAGCCATTCTAGCATCATTAAAACTATCAATATTACAACACCCGGTTTGTTTGTTATTATTTCCACCGCTGGTGGCATAATCCCATGTTTTCATAGTAATTCCGATCACCTCATACCCTTCCTTATGAAGCATCAAAGCAGCGACTGTACTGTCTATTCCGCCACTCATAGCCATTAAAACTTTTCCTTTAGTACTCATCTTTTTAAAATAATTGGCAAAGATACAATATTCGGCTTTGAGTATTTTTCACCTATATGAAAAAGATCGCTTTCATTTCGACAGGGATTTTTGTATATCGATTTCGAATCGAAATAAAAACTGCCGATAATTTGTTGTAACTTTATGTTAAGTTTTTAATAAAAGCAATCTTATTTCTTTTAACTTTTAAAATATAAGATTATGAAACACTTACTTTATGTTACAAGCCTGTTATTTTTAACAGCATTACAACCCATTTCAAAAAAAGATAGTCCTGTAGCTTTTAAAAAGTCTCCGTCCACAATTATATGTGGGAGTTGTTCACCAGCATACGGGTTACAGGCTCAAAAAAATTATAATCAACTACAACTTAACTGGCATGGCTATGTTCTTACATATTCGTATGGTGGCTATTACAGCTATTATGATATGTATGGTGTCGTTCAAAATGGAACATTTAGTGGAACAACTGGAGGGACACAAATAACAATAACTATACCTTCAACCACCTTTATTCTTACTTATCGGGTGACTTCTAATTGCTCTGATGGAAGCACTACTGCATCGAGTCCTGCGACATTTAATTTTTAATTCTCGTTAATTACCTGAAGATGGCTTTTGTTTTTTTTCAAAGAATAGCTGCTTGCCTTTTTTTTATTTTTTTATTTGAGTTTAACGTTCTTGCCCAATTACCTGCCTGCAAAGATTCTTTTCCTACTTCTTTGTTACCAAATAATTCTTTTGAGCAATACTCAGGTTGCAATCCTGCATTTGGAGGAGGACTCGAAGGTGGCTATATTGATATTTCTGACCAATTCGGTGGTATCTCTGTAAACAACTGGCATCCATTTTTATTTAATAGCCCAGTGTCCTATTTCAATTATACTTGCCATTCTAATCTTTCAAACAGTATCTTTAATCCTCAAGCTTTTAGCGGTAATTCAAGAGACAATCCAAAGGTTCCTTTACCCTTACCTGCCGGCAATGGTTTTATTGGTATCAATGTTCGCCAGGATGGATATTCTGAGTTTGACACTTATATTACAACTTGCTTTTCTACACCATTATACCCACGTCAACCTTACGTTTTCAACTTCTATTTGGGTTTTGGAAAAGCACAACAAGCCAATGAAACATTTCCGGCGGGCTCACCTACTCCCTTTACTATTGGTATTTTTGGAAGAGATACTTGCCAGGATTATCCTTTACATCCTCTTAATGATAATTTATATAATGGTTGCTTATCCAACCAACCAGGCTGGGTATTGCTCGGCACTGTCAAACTAAGAGGGAAGAATGAATGGGTGGAAGGAGAAATAGAATTTACTCCGCAGACACCAATATCTGCGATTGGAATTGGCCCTGCCTGCACCGGGGATTATGTTATAAAAGATACCCAGGCAATTTATTATATGGATAAATTTATTTTAGCCCCCAAGCCGGATTTTTCTTTTAAAAATATTACGGCTATTCAAGGAAATGTGTGTACAGGCCATTTTCAATTAGAAGCGCCGGAATATGGTAATGCAACTTATCAATGGTATAAAGATCGGCATGCAATTGCCGGGGCTGATTCAAGAACCTATACCGTTCCCGATGTACCTGGTGCGGCGGGCGCTTACCAGGCAAACATAAGCCAGCCTTATAACACATGCCTCAACACGCTGCCATATACGGTTGAATTTTCTGATTTGCAAAGTTTCCACCTTGGCAATGATACTTCAATATGTGCTCCGTCAAGCATCCGAATAAATACCCTTAGGGCTGCCTCGCAATTTCTCTGGCAGGATGGAAGTACAAAGTCTTTTTACGATGTTACACAATCCGGAACCTATTCAGTAAAACTTACGGATCAATATGGCTGCACAAAAAGTGATGCTATTAAAGTAACTGTCGAAAACTGTTCTATATGCGATTTATTAATTCCCTCCGCCTTTACCCCCAATAATGATGGTTTAAATGATGTGTTCAGGGTTTTACCAAAATGTCAATATGTTGTGCTTCAAAAATTTAAACTTAAAATTTTTAATCGCTGGGGGCAACTAATTTACGTGGCTAATGATATAAATGAAGCCTGGGATGGAACTTTTAAAAAAGAGCCTCAAAGCGTGGGAGTGTATGTTTACTATTTGGAATACCAGTTCAAACAAAATCCAGTAATTAAAAAAAAGGGAACCATAGAATTATTGAGATAACCTATTTAGTCTCATCGAAATCTTGGAATCGGTTCAAATATATGCTATAAAGCCGGCCATCTTTCGATAACCGGCTTCAATTTTTGGGAAATGATTTTTAGAGAATGATTATGACTTTTCAATTGCGGCCTCGGCTTTTTGGTGGCCTTTTTTGCCGTGCCATTTACCATTCATTTTTCCATTCTTTTTTCTCTGCTCCATAAACGCTTTTCTTTTTCCTTGTTGTTCAGGAGTTAGAATTGAATTCATTTTTTCTGATTGAGATTGATGTAAAT
>JBEPVG010000093.1:0-6885 GCA_041691175.1 Chitinophagaceae bacterium | reverse complement strand
TTCTTATCAGTTGTTTGGGTTTATTGGGATTGGTAATTTTTACAACCAATAGCCGTAAAAAAGAAATTGGTGTAAGAAAAGTGTTAGGCGCATCTGTTATACAAATAACCTCTTCTTTATCAAAAGATTTCATGAGGTTAGTGCTTCTCGCTTTTGTTATTGCAGCACCAATTGCATGGTGGGCTACTTATAAATGGTTACAGAATTATGCATACAAGACCAATATGAGCTGGTGGATATTTGCAATAAGTGGATTTTCCATGTTATTAATTGCACTAATCACTTTGAGCATGCAAACCATAAAAGCTGCAAGAGCAAACCCCGTGGTTAGTTTGAGAAGTGAATGAATACAAATGTGAAGATTGAAAAATTGGAAAATTGGAAAATGAAAATTCAACCTATTTGTTTGTTTACTGCTGAAAAGTGAATAACCTATCTTAAGTTTTTCTATATCATAAAATCATTTAATCAAATAAATCATAGTTCAGACAATGATTAAAAATTATTTCAAAATTGCGTGGCGGAATATTGTAAAGAACCCATTTTATTCTGGTATAAATATTTTCGGATTGTCTACAGGTATTGCATTTACAATGTTGATTGGTGCTTATGTCAGGGGCGAATTGCAGGTAAATAAAAATCTCAAAAATGCAGACCGGCAATACATTATTCAAAGCAAATGGAAAAATCCTAATCAGGGTTTTCCCCTGGCAACATTAGGGCCTTTGGTAAAAGCACTAAGAGATAATTATCCAAATCTTGTTGCTAATTATTACCGGTTCGATGGCATTACTTCTACTATTTCAAAAGGTGATAAAAGCTTTCGCGAAAACCTGCAGATGGGTGATAGCACGATGTTGAATATGTTTGGATTTACATTGCAGCAAGGCAATGCACAAACTGCATTAAAGAATCCGTTTACAGTTGTAATTACGAAAGATAAAGCGCTCAAATATTTTGGTAAAACAGATGTGGTTGGGCAAACCATCACCATTGAAAATTTCTCCGGATCCAAACACGACTTTCTTATCACAGGCGTATTAAATTCAATAACAAAAAATTCAGTCACAATACTTATTGGCAATTATCCCGGCGATTTCTATGTATCAACGGATAATCTTAATTTTTTTGGAAGAAATATGAGCTGGCAAAATGCTTTTATTGCAAGTTATATTGAACTGCAAAAAGGTGTAAATCCCAAAGACCTTGAGAAGCCAATTGCTTATTTGGAAAAACAAAATGCGCCGTCGCAAATTACCGCTGATTTAACCCCATACCTCGTTCCGTTAAAAGAATTTTATTTATCTGCAAATAATGGGCTTACACAAAAAATGATATATGCATTGTCGGCAATTGCATTGTTTATTTTGGCTATGGCAATTATCAATTTCATCAACATGTCGGTAAGCCGCTCTGCTGCGAGAATGCGTGAGATTGGAATAAGAAAGGTATTGGGTGGGGTAAAAAGACAATTAATCATAGAATTCTTAACAGAGTCCATCACGATTACATTTTTTGCAACACTATTTGCATTTATAATATATGCTTTAACAAGTGATTTATTTAGCGGTATAATAGGTACAGAAATTCCTTCGCTTAATAATTTCCCGCTTTACTTCATAGCGTTTCCCTTTTTATTTATTGTATTGATTGGTTTTATTGCAGGCATTTACCCCGCGTTTATTTTATCATCATTAAAATCTGTTGAGTCATTAAAAGGAAAAATGACAGTTAAAGAAAATGTGTTGCTGCGAAAGTCGCTAACCGCATTTCAGTTTGGTTCGGCAGCCATTGCATTTATCTGTGCAATTATCATTTCAAAACAAACTGATCTGTTTCTCAGCAACAATCTTGGCTATAATAAAAATTATGTATTATCCGCACAGGTGCCGAGAGATTGGACTCAACAAGGCGCAAATAAAATGGAAAACATTCGCAACCAGTTTTCATCGGTGCCGCAGGTAAATAATGTATCGCTTTCTTACGAGGTACCTGATGGAAATAACAGCGGCAGTGCATCTCTGTATAAGTTTGGCACAGATTCAACACAGGCGATTACAGCACAAGCTTTAACTACCGACGAAAATTATTTGAGTGTTTATAAAATACCTTTATCAGCAGGTTCCTTTTTTGAAGGTCATGCACTTGATTCAGGTAAAATTATTTTGAATGAAACGGCTGTGCATGAGCTTGGCTGGAAGAGCGGGGCCGAAGCAATTGGCCAACAAGTAAGAGTGCCAAACGACCCAACCATTTTTACTGTAAAAGGAGTTACAAACGATTTTCACTTTGGCTCGATGCAACAAAAAATTTCACCTCTCATTTTTTTCAATGTTCAGTTTGCACCTATTTACCGCTATTTATCTTTTAAATTAAATCCGGGAAATATTCCTTCAACAATAAATGCGCTGCAAAAAAAATGGAGTGCTGTCATGCCAGGCGCACCATTCGAATTTAAATTTATGGATGAAACACTTGCCAAACTTTATCAATCAGAATTACAATTAAAAAAAGCATCCTACACAGCATCCATTTTAGCTTTGATCATTGTGCTGCTTGGCGTTATAGGGCTAATTTCATTAAGCATTCAAAAACGCACTAAAGAAATCGGAATAAGAAAAGTGTTAGGTTCTTCCGTTTTCGGAATCGTTTCATTATTTATAAAAGAGTTTTTATTGACAATTCTAATTGGAGGGTTGATAGCCGCACCGCTTGCCTATATAATCATGCATCACTGGTTGCAGAATTATGCATACCGGATCAATATAACGCCGGAGCCTTTCATTATTTCAATTTTGGTTTTGGGATTAATTACCGCACTAATCATTTGTATACATACTATAAAAACCGCGTTGGCAAACCCGGTTGATTCTTTGCGATCAGAGTAGCGATGCAATTTATAGGATCTTCATGTAAGGTGCTATCGGGAGCGGAAAATTGAAAATGAAAATTCATGAAATTTGTTTGCCTTCCTCCCGGATAGAAAGTTTTAATGTTACCAAGTGAATAATCAATTATACTATATTTCATTCTTCTTTAGTTTCAGGCACAAGAAAAGATTGAGCCAATTCAAAATGATTGTAAGAGAATTGTCAAATTTTTAAATCGTATTAAAAATACCTGTACATTCATTTTCTTTAACTTAAAAATTAATAAAATGTTCGATGAAATTTTAAAAATGGTAAAAGACCATTTAGCAGAGAATCCTGATGTAGCCGCTGCAATCCCTGCCGGTCAGGCAGATGCAATACATAATGAAATTGCCACTCATATTACTAATGGAGTTTCCACAACAGACGCTAACGCTGGCGGTGGAATAGGCGGAATATTGGGCAAGCTTGAAAGCAGTATGGCATCCGGTGGTTCAATAACCAGTGCAATAGAAGGAGGATTGGTGAGCAGCCTTACCACTAAATTCGGATTGCCTCCATCAGTAACAGGCGCCATTGCAGGTGCATTGCCTGGATTGCTTCAAAAGTTTGCCCAGAAGCAACAACAGTAAAACAAAAGAGTAATTTTTTTCAAAAATAAAGCGCTTGCTTTTATATTCTATAGTATAAGAGGTAAGCGTTTTTTTTATAAATAATTTAAGGGAAGAAATATATTCCAGTAAGTAAGAGGCAAGACAGCATAAACTACTAACTAAAAACTAACCCCGACACACCGAACTAGTAAAAGCGTTTACAAGATCGTCGAGTTTTCCTCTCAAATCGATACACCTTTTTTTAAGATTTACCTCAACCGTAGAAAGCCTGTATGCATAGTCAAATGATTGCACTTTCACTGCATCCTACCGGGAGGGAGCATAATTTTTTTTACCCTTTAAGCGACACAGTTTTGCCTTTCATTAATGGTTGATGAAAAACAAAAATTAAGTGTATCAAACCGAAACACCTACTGTATCAATACCGAACAGTTTTATTTTTTTTTTAAATCTAAACCATTGAAAATGAATGTAGAAATAAGTGGCTTGATTTTTTAAGTAAATTATCTGAACAAATGACTAAAGATGACAGCCGATACTAATTTTAAAAGCGGTTATTCCGATGTGAACGGATTGAAAATGTATTATGAAATTCATGGCGCCGGAAAACCACTGGTATTAATACACGGAGGTGGTTCGACGTTAGAAACCTCGTTTGGCAAAATCATTCCACTACTTTCAAAAAATCGTCAAATCATTGCTGTTGAATTACAAGCACACGGACATACCAATGACCGCCATACTGATCTCACATTTGAACAAGACGCAGATGATGTTGCCGCACTTTTAAATAATCTCAAAATCACCAAGGCAGATTTTTTAGGATTCAGCAATGGTGCGCATGCAGCAGTCGAAATTGCACTCAGGCATCCCGCCTTGATTAACAAATTGATTTTAGCCTCCGGGGTTTATCAACGGAGTGCAACCAATACAATTTTTTGGGAGGGATTTGAAGGAGTAACACTCTCTACTCATTTACCGCCTGTTCTAAAAGATGGATATTTAAAAGTAAATAAAGAACAGGCAGCGCTGCAAAATATGTTCGATAAAGATGTTCAAAGAATGAAGGAATTTAAGGGCTGGGAAGATGAGCAATTACAAGCTTTAAAAGCGCCGACATTATTAATGAGTGGCAACAAAGATATTATCAACCCTGAAAAAGCAGTAGAAATTTATCGCCTTATCCCGGATTGTGAGCTGGCTATTTTACCGGGTGGCCACGGTGATTATCTGGGCTCTTTAGAAACATTACGAAATGATAAATGGGAACAGTCCTATGCAGCGGGATTGATCGAATACTTCCTTGACAAATAATCAAAATGAAAAATGATTTTATTTGTTGGTTTACTATAAATACTATTGATGATGATTCAGAATTATCTTAAAAAATCAGCAGCGTTTAAAATGGATATGGCACGGAAAGGATGTAATATAAGAAGGTCTTTATCTCCTGTAATAATGCAGGACGCATTAGCAGAAACAGCTAATTCAAGAAATTTATTGTCTTTGGGATCGCGGCAGTCGGTAATAACTATTTCTACATCAATCAATGCAGCTTTTGCAAGAAATTCTTTTATGGCGGAAAGCCTTTTATCAAGCGGCAAATATTTTTCAAACTTTAACCGGACAAAAGTTTCGGCAAACTCATCAAAAGTTGCAACAGAATATATCAAAATACCGGTATCAAAAGCCTTATTATATGCTCGCCTGCTTTTTGAATCAGCCAGAATATATGCGCTGATAAGAGTGTTGGTATCACAAATAAAAGGTTTAGTCGTCATCTCTCAAAAGATCATTGAGGATTTCTTCAGTAAGTCCGTTTTTTTCTGCTTGAGCACTAAGGTCATCCAGAAATTTTTTATGGCTGCCAGCTGTAACATTGTTAATCATTTTTTTCAAAGCGATAGAGACCGATTCATTAAAGCGATTTTTCGTTTTAGGACTAAATTTTCCGAACGCCGTAGCTGTGGGTTCATCCACTTCAATTACGATTCTTTCCATGATAATCAATTTTATTGCATACCAAATTTACAAATAATAAACCATGCTTAAAAACTATTTCAAAACCGCCTGGCGCAATTTGATGAAGCATAAAATCTTTTCTTTCATCAACATTTCTGGATTATCAATCGGCATAGCCGTTTGCTTTATTATTATGATGTATGTGCAGAATGAGCTCAGCTTTGACCGGTTTAATAAAAATGCAGACAGAATTGTACGCGTTGTTTTCAAAGCTGACATTAATGGTGGTAAAATTTTTGAAGCCAATGTAATGCCACCGCTTGCGCTGGCAATGAAAAGTGATTATCCTGAAGTGCAGGATGCTACAAGATTACAGACCGCAGGCACTCCCAAAATAACCTACAAAAACAAGAGTTTTAAAGAAGATGAAATGGCTTTTGTGGACCCAAATTTCTTCAACATTTTCACATTGCCGCTTATTGAAGGCGATACAAAAACCGCATTACAACAACCTAATACAATTATTATTTCTAAAGCAATTGCAAAAAAATATTTTGGCAATGAAGATCCATTGGGTAAAAATTTAACCTTCCCTGATGACAAAAATGCCTCTTTTAAAGTAACCGGTGTAATTGATAAAGTACCTGCTAATTCACATTTTCATTTTGATTTGTTTGCTTCGATGTTGAGTTTGGATGATGCCAACTCTGATTCGTGGATGGGTTCTAATTTTTTCACTTACCTCATGTTGAAGAAAGGAGCCGATTATAAAAAATTAGAATCCAAATTACCCCGGATGGTTGAAAAGTATATGGGTCCGCAGATCCAACAAAGTATGGGCATCAGCCTGAAGCAATTCATCACAAAAGGAAATCATTTAGGATTCGCTTTGCAGCCATTGACTTCTATCCATATGTACTCACATTCCAACTATGAATTAAGTCCGCCAGGCAATGCGATGTATGTTTATATATTCGGGGCAATCGCAATTTTTATGTTGTTGATAGCGTGTATTAATTTTATCAATCTCTCCACTGCAAGCGCTTCTCAAAGAGCCAAAGAAGTGGGCGTTCGTAAAGTAATTGGTTCCGGAAAAATCCAACTCATCAAACAATTTTTAATCGAATCAGGATTGTTGGTCTTTATTTCACTGATTATCTCAAGTGTTTTAGTGAAAATTTCATTGCCTGTTTTCAACAGTATTTCCGGCCAGAATTTAGTTTTCAATTTTAATTTAAAAATAATTTCAGCGTTTATCGGCCTTGGTTTATTGGTAAGTTTCATTGCAGGGTTATATCCTGCTTTTTACCTTTCTTCATTCAAACCGATTGAAGTATTAAAGGGGAAATTTATTCCAAATAATAAAAGTTTTGGATTGAGAAGTAGCCTGGTTGTTTTCCAGTTTTTTATTTCTGTTGGGTTGATAATAGGCACTCTTG
>JBEPVG010000092.1:0-6885 GCA_041691175.1 Chitinophagaceae bacterium | reverse complement strand
TAAAATAACCGCCGCCACTTAATTTTTTAAATTTCACCAAAGCAAAATCAGGTTCTACGCCCGTTGTATCACAATCCATCACCAGGCCAATCGTTCCTGTCGGCGCAATCACCGTTGTTTGCGCGTTTCGATAACCATACTTTTCACCAAGTATTAGGGCATCGTCCCATGCTTTGGTAGCGGCTTTCAACAAATAATCAGGACAATCTTTTGCATTAATTCCCTGTGGTTTTATTTCAATTCCTTCATACGCATCCATCGCGTCATAAGCCGCCGCGCGATGATTTCGCATTACGCGAAGCATGTGATGTTTATTTTCTTCATACCTGCTGAAAGTGCCCAGATGTTCTGAAAGTTCGGCAGAAGTTTTATAAGCAATCCCGGTCATGATTGCAGTAATTGCTCCGGCAATCCCACGCCCTTTATCACTGTCGTATGGAATTCCGCTTACCATCAACATACTTCCAAGATTTGCAAAACCCAGCCCCAAAGTCCGATAATCATAACTCAACTGAGCTACTTCCTTACTTGGAAATTGCGCCATCAAAACAGAAATTTCCAAAACGGTAGTCCACAAACGAACTGTATATTCAAAACCAGGAACATCAAATGAATTATCATCTTCATTAAAAAATTTGCGAAGATTTACTGAGGCAAGATTGCAAGCAGTATTATCCAAAAACATATATTCGCTACAAGGGTTACTGGCTCTGATTCTTCCTCCTTCCGGACAGGTGTGCCATTCGTTTATCGTAGTATCGTATTGAGTTCCCGGATCAGCACAAGCCCATGCGGCATAAGTAATTTCATCCCATAATTTTTTGGCCTTTACTTTTTTCATGGTTCTGCCATCGCTTCTCGCTTTCAATTCCCAGTCACCATCTTTTTCAAGTGCGTGAAAAAATTCATTGGAAACGCGAACAGAATTATTACTATTTTGTCCGCTTACTGTTTTGTAAGCTTCGCCTTCGTAGTCGCTTGGATAACCGGCCGCAATTAATGCAGCCACTTTTTTCTCCTCTTCAACTTTCCAGTTTACAAAAGTTTCAATTTCGGGATGGTCAATATCAAGGCAAACCATTTTTGCAGCACGCCTGGTTGTACCACCGCTTTTTATAGCTCCTGCTGCGCGGTCGCCAATTTTTAGAAAGCTCATTAACCCGCTGGAAGTACCGCCGCCACTAAGTTTTTCGCCTTCTCCACGAATAGAACTAAAGTTTGTTCCCACACCACTTCCATATTTAAAAATTCTTGCCTCGCGAACCAACAAATCCATAATTCCTCCATCATTTACCAGGTCATCTTCTACGCTTAGAATGAAGCAAGCGTGAGGCTGTGGCCGCTCATAAGCAGAAGTAGATTTTTTTAAAATTCCATCTTTCTCATCTACAAAATAATGTCCTTGTGGTTTTCCGGTAATCCCATAAACTTCATGCAAACCGGTATTAAACCATTGCGGCGAATTGGGCACGCATGCCTGGATTAAAATCGAATAAATTAATTCTTCGTAAAAAATTTGAGCATCTTTTTCTGCTTCAAAATAATTATTCCTTTCGCCCCAAACACGCCAGCAGTGGGCCATTCGATGGACCACTTGTTTGATTGAAGTCTCGCGGCCTGTGCTGCCGTCAGTTTGAGGAACGCCCGCTTTACGAAAATATTTTTGGGCCAAAATGTCTGTTGCGATCTGGCTCCATTGCTTTGGCACTTCCACATTATCCATTTGAAAAACGATTTCTCCAGTTGTGTTTTTTATTATCGATGAGCGATAATCGTATTCAAACATTTCAAAAGGAGAAAGGCCTTCCTTTGTAAAGTGGCGGTCAAAATGAAGTCCGGAAGCAGTTTGTTTTTTAATTGGCATAGCGAATAGTATTTTTGTTGATCATTTATTTTTGTGAAGCGGGAGAACGAAAATATTTTTTCTAAACCAGAAAACATATTCTAAAATATCCACCTCGTGTGGATAAGAATTGTGTATAAATTTTTGAGGCAGGCAGGCATTGGCTTCACAGATTTTTGCACATAATGGGAATAAGAATAATTTCCTTTTTTGGATTTTTTGGCATTATAATTTTAAATAATAAGTGTTATCAGAAAAGCATGAAAGTAGTAATCCAAAGAGTGTCCAAAGCCGCTGTAACCATTAATAATACTACAAAATCTTCAATAAATGTTGGTTTACTGGTATTAATAGGGATAGAAGATGCTGATACTGATGATGACATAAAATGGCTAAGTAATAAAATAGTAAACCTGCGCATTTTTGACGATGAAAATAAAATCCCAAATCGCTCTGTAAAAGACATTAAGGGAGATATTTTACTTGTAAGTCAATTCACTTTACACGCTTCAACAAAAAAAGGAAACCGCCCTTCTTATTTAAAAGCAAGCAAAGCCGATCTGGCAATTCCTAAGTATGAAAAAATGATTATCCAATTAAAAAATGATCTTGAGAAAGAAATATTTACCGGTGAATTTGGCGCTGACATGAAGGTAGAATTGCTCAATGACGGTCCGATAACGATTATAATAGACACGAAAAATAAAGAATAAAAATAGAAAAATACGTAAAATTAGTGCCCGAATTCGATTTAAAATAATAATATGATATATGCATGAAATCACTTTAAAAGAAGCCCAGAATCAAATTGATGTTTGGATCAAGACCACTGGTGTCCGCTATTTCAACGAACTTACCAATCTTGGAATACTAATGGAAGAAGTAGGTGAACTTTCAAGAATCATGGTTCGGAAATTTGGGGAACAATCTTTTAAAGAATCTGATCAGGGAAAAGAATTATCCGATGAAATGGCCGATGTTCTTTGGGTCTTAATTTGTCTCGCAAACCAAACCGGCATCGATCTGACAAAAGCTTTGGAAAAAAATTTCGAAAAGAAAAATTTTCGTGATTCCGACAGACACAAACAGAATGAGAAATTAAAATAAAATTCATTAATTCGTGATTATAAATTTAGGGAGTTTTCACTTTTCACTTTCCATAAACATTTTCTTTTCTTACTTTTCACCAAATAATTCTGATAGTGTTTCGCAAATTTATTCCTGTTATTTTTATCCTGATTTTTTGTGTTGATCAAATATCTGCTCAATATGATGCACCGCTTTATACATCTTACACAACAGATATTGCACGTGCAAAAATGAATGAAAGACTTATAAAAAACAGCATTACTAAAAATTTATCTTTAACACTTTCAGATTCAACAGAAGAAAACTGGCAGGAAGCTTTCGACGCGATGGAAGTGATGCAATTCAATTCCTCATTCACGGAAAGAAAGGTCAGCACTGCGTTTGATAGTATCGAAACCAGAAGCATTTCTTTTCAAAGAGCGTTGCTGGAACTTGCCTACGCTAATTATCCGAACAAATTTATTTTGCAAACCAATGTTTTATTAGAAGAAACTTCCGACCCGAAAATATTTGCGATTTGTGCTGAATATCTAATTCAAAATAAAAAAAACGATACCGAAAAAAAGATTCTTTCGAAAAAATTACTCGCAAAGTTTAGTGACACTGCTTATAAAAATCCCGTTCTTTTTATGTTGGGAACAAGACTTCAAACTAATCAAGTTAACAAACGTAAGGGGAGTGAAATTTTGAATCAGTTGTTCAGCAAATTTTTTCTTCCCAATCAGATTGTGATGTATAGTTTACAAAGAGAAAACCGGGATTATCCGGGAATGGTTTTGATCAGAAATCCGGATGGAAAATTTGTTTCAGATTCCGCTGGAAATATTTTTCATGTTCCTCAACTGGCAAGAAGTATTTCTAATCTTCCCGGTTATTTAAGAAATGGAAATACACCCCAAGGAATATTTAGAATGTATGGTTTTGGCGTTTCAATGAGCAATTTCATTGGGCCGACTGCCAATATTCAGATGGGCATGCCGGTAGAATTAAGCCTGCAAAAGTTTTTGGATGATAGTACAATTTTAGATTCTGTCTGGACAATGGATTATTATCAAAAATTAATCCCGCAAAAATTAAAAGACTTTTTGCCTTTGTATAATTCTTATTATTCCGGGCTTGCAGGCCGCAGCGAAATTATTGCGCATGGAACTACCATTGATCCAAATTTTTATTCAGGCAAACCGTATTATCCTCTGACGCCAACAGAAGGTTGTCTTTGTACAAAAGAAATCTGGAATGGTAAAAGATTGGCAAGTGATCAGCAAAAATTAGTGAATGGATTGTTGAAAGCTGGTGGGGCAAATGGTTATTGTATTGTAATAGACCTGGATGATAAAAATGCGCCGGTAACAATGAAAGAAGTTCTTCCATATTTACCAAAATGATAGAAGACTTTGAGGTTAAATTTGTGTTTCATACATTAGTAAACAAGTAGTTTCAAATAATCAATAATTAAAAATCAACAAATAAAATAATCAATCAATAATTGACCTCAACTCCTTTAGCAGAAAGGCTTCGGCCACAAACTCTACAAGCACTGATCGGCCAGGAACACCTTACCGGTAAAGGAAGCATTTTACGCAATGCGATTGAAAATAAAAAGATTCCTTCAATGATTTTGTGGGGACCGGGCGTTGGAAAAACTACTATTGCCAATATTATTGCTCACACCTTATCGGTTCCATTTTATACCTTAAGCGCAATTTCTGCTGGTGTAAAAGACGTACGTGAAGTGATTGAAAAAGCAAAAAATGAACAAAACGCAATTTTATTTATTGATGAAATTCATCGATTTAATAAAGGGCAACAAGATGCTTTGCTGGGAGCTGTAGAAAAAGGCATTATTACTTTAATTGGCGCAACCACCGAGAATCCTTCATTTGAAGTAAACAGCGCGCTGTTAAGCCGTTGCCAGGTTTATATTTTAAAACCTTTGGAAAAAACGGCTTTAATTGAACTGATCCATTATGCCCTAAAAAAAGATACTTTTCTTTCCCAAAAAAATATTGAATTAAAAGAAACGGAAGCGATCATTAATTTATCTGGAGGTGATGCAAGAAGATTATTAAATCTCCTGGAACTTTCTGTTAATCAACTTTCATTGAATGAAAATGAAAAAATAGAAATCACAGATGATCTGGTGATCCATGCTGCACAGCAAAAAGTAGCGCTTTATGATAAAAAAGGAGAACAGCATTACGACATTATTTCGGCGTTTATAAAATCAATTCGCGGTAGTGATCCCAACGCCGCCGTTTATTGGATGGCGCGCATGATTGAAGGTGGGGAAGATGTGAAATTTATTGCGCGGAGAATGGTGATTTTGGCAAGTGAAGATATTGGAAATGCGAATCCGACGGCGTTGGTTTTGGCAACGAATACTTTCCAGGCGGTGAATGTAATCGGTTATCCGGAAGCAAGAATAATTTTATCGCAATGCGCCACTTATCTTGCTTCTTCGCCAAAAAGTAATGCAAGTCTTGAAGCGATTGGAAAAGCGCAGGCGTTGGTAAAACAATATGGTGATTTGCCGGTTCCTTTGCCAATTAGAAACGCGCCAGCAAAGCTGATGAAAGATTTGAATTATGGTAAAAATTATCAGTATGCGCACAGCTTTGAAAATAATTTTGCCGATATGGAATTTCTTCCCGAGGAAATAAAAAATACCTTATTATACAATCCCGGACAGAATGCGAGAGAAGAAGAATTAAGAAAATTTTTGAAACAAAGATGGAAAGATAAATATGGTTATTGAAAGGCGGGCAATAATCAAAGAATTCCAGTAAACGGACAAATAAAGTAGATTTTTATTTTTCAAAGAGCAATAAAGCATTCAACACTAAAAGATATTTTTAGAAAACATTTACAGTAAACAAACAATTTAAGCAGATTCTTATTTTTTGGATCACTAATTCATCATTATGATTTCCTGGCAGTGCAAATTTTTTTCAGAATTAACCATTGTTGAGCTTTATAAAATTCTTCAATTAAGAAATGAAGTTTTTATTGTTGGACAAAATTGTGTTTACCAGGATTGCGATGATTATGATTTAAAAGCTTATCATTTAGCAGCATGGGATCATGAAAAATTAGTTGCTTATACACGCTTGTTTGGTGAAGGAGTTTTTTATCCAAATGCTGCGTCAATAGGCCGTGTACTTACTTCCCCATCTTCTCGCGGAAAAAACTTAGGCAAACAATTAATGACGAATTCTATTGCTGAAGTATATCATTTATTTGGAAATGTTCCGATCAAAATAGGTGCTCAATTATATTTGAAACGTTTTTATGAATCATTTTCTTTTGTTCAATCGGGAGATACTTACCTGGAAGACGGAATTGAACATATTGCGATGATAAAAAGTTGTTGAACAATAAATCAAAATGATTTTCGTTATGGTTTTGTGGGTTGATTTATCAAAAAAGTAATACGATTTTTTTTTCATACCTCAAATGGCAGAGTATATAATAAAAGCTAATCCCGGAAAAACGTTGCATAATCTTATGCGTTGTAAAACCCCTGAAGCCACAAAGTTTTTAGTTTTGTTATTATGCTTTGCCTTTTTTATTTAGCGCCAATTCTTCTTTTAAAAATATTGCCGTAAAACTTTCTTTATTTTTTATAAGTTGTTCCGGTGTTCCTTCAAATAATATTTTTCCGCCGGCATCGCCACCTTCGGGGCCAAGATCAATTATGTGATCTGCGATTTTTATAATGTCCATATTATGCTCAATTACCAAAACTGTATTCCCCCTGTCAACCAATTTATTCAGCACATCAACAAGATGCTGAATATCCCTGAAATGCAAACCAGTTGTTGGTTCATCAAGAATATAGAATGTTTTACCTGTGTCTCTTTTGCTTAATTCAGTTGCGAGTTTTACACGTTGAGCTTCGCCACCACTCAGGGTTACAGCACTTTGTCCTAATGTAATATACCCCAGCTCAACGT
>JBEPVG010000091.1:0-6905 GCA_041691175.1 Chitinophagaceae bacterium | reverse complement strand
GGTTTGGAATGAAGATCTATTGCCTTGTTCCAAAAGATGGATTTAAAAAATGAAAAAGGCGTTCCTTTTGCAGTCGTATTAATAAATCTGATCCCTTCAAATTCTTTGGCAGGAAATTTTTTCTTCAGCCTTGTTATTTTATACAACGAAAGAAGAAAAATGGAAAAGAAAACTGTTGAAATCAGAAGGTAAAAACCTTCTGTTATATTTTGTGTAGTGAGTTGAAAACTATTATTCCTGCTGTATTCCACCACGGCTTCATCGCCGTAGCTGATGGTTTGCAGCATTTGAACTACAGTTCCCTTTTCTTCCCCTTTCGGAAAAAAATTAATTTTCATTATCGGAACCAGCAATGAAATCACCACGGAGGCAAGAATATAAAAACGATTCCAACGATGGAAGGCTTTATTTCTTAACGCCAGGAAATAGTAGCCACATAAAATTCCTGAACAGATAATTACTTTCAAAAAATACCACGCAAGAGTTATCATGATAATTTGATTTAAAATTTATTTTTGTTTTTTCAATTGCTTCACCAGCATTTCCAAATCTTCAATACTGAGATTATTTTCTTTGACCATTGATGAAACAATATTGCTGAATGATCCTTCATAATATTTTTTTACCAGCGATTTCACCCTTCCTTTTGAATAAATTTCTTTGCTCACCATTGGATAATAACGATTCAGCCTTCCAAAGGATTCGATCCCCACAAATTGTTTTGTCACCAGGATTTTTAAAATAGTAGCCACGGTATTCTGATGTGGTTTTGGATTCGGAATCTCCTGGATAATTTCTCCAAGAAATCCTTTTCCAAGTTTCCATAACACCTGCATCATACTTTCTTCTGCTTTCGTTAAGGTTTTTGTTTTTATCATAACTTTTTTATTTTCTGGAACAAATGTAGAACTAATTATTTAGTTGTGCAACTGTTTTTTTAGTTTTTCAAAAAATTAAAATATAAATCAGCATTTTTTGTTGATTTACTATTAAATTATCTTTTAAATAAGTATTTGAAAACGTAGATATTAATAAATGGAACTGATTTATTTTCAAAATATTTTTTTTAACACTTGTATAATATTTCTTTTATCAAAAACATAATTATACAATTAACTTTACGCTCATCTGTTTAAAAAAATTATCGTACAGACAATATTATAAATTATGCCGGAAGTTATTGTAGAATTAAAAAATGCGAATGTTTATCAAGGAGATTCTCTGATTTTGTCGGATGTAAATATTACGGTGGATCGTGGAGAATTTGTTTATTTAGTCGGGAAAACCGGAACAGGAAAATCAAGCCTGTTGAAAACTTTGTATGGTGATCTTGATTTGAAAGAAGGCGATGCAACCGTTGTGGGCTTCGATCTTCGCAAACTGGATTGGAGAAAAATTCCTTATTTGCGCCGCGAACTTGGTGTCGTTTTTCAGGATTTTCAATTGCTCACCGACAGAACTGTAAATAATAATCTGAAGTTTGTTTTAAAGGCAACCGGTTGGAAAGATGAAAAATTAATGGATGAAAAGATTGCCGATGTTTTGGAAAAAGTTGGATTGAAAACAAAAGGATTCAAAATGCCTTTTGAATTAAGTGGTGGCGAACAACAGAGAATAGATATTGCCCGTGCACTTTTAAATTCTCCAAAGTTATTATTGGCCGATGAGCCAACAGGAAACCTCGATCCCGAAACTTCTGATGAAATTATGAGATTGCTTTTTAGCATCGTCCACGATTATGGAACCTCTATTATAATGGCAACTCATGATTACCCGGTTATCAATAAATTCCCCGCCAGAACTATAAAAACAGAAAGAGGGAAAGTTTATGATAATGCTTCTATAGCCACTTCATAAGTTGAAGCGCATTTTTCTCATTATCATAGAGGTTTTCCAACAGCAATTTTCTTTTTGCTATTTCATCTTCATCAAATGGAATCTTAAGTAAATCTTCGATCTTTTTTAGGTATTCAGTTGCCGCTTCTTCAATGCTACAAAGGGTTTCGAGGCCTGTTCCATTTACCGAAGCGGCGTTTGTAAGTACAAATCTTCCATTAAATAATGCGTTCAGCAATTTTATTTTTATTCCTGTTGTATTAAAAGATGGCAACAAATGAATGTGCGCATTTTTTATCAATTCCGACATTTGATTTTCGGAAGGATTTTTTATTAAAAGCACATTTTTATGTTTTTCACATTCTTTATTTAATGCTTCTGATGGATTTTTTCCGGCAATAATAAAATGAGAATTAATCAATTGATTAAAAACATTTTCCAAAAGCCACAACGCGGCCTTTTCATTTTCGGCCACCGATAAATTTCCATGATACAAACAATAATTTCCATTACCGGTTTCTGATTTCACTTGATTGAAAGGCAAAAACACTGGAAGAAATTCTACATCTTTTGCTGAAAAAACTTTTTGATAAGTTGCCCTGTCTTTTTCATTGACCGCTATTAATTTTCCATTGCTGGCAATCCTCTTTTCATATTTTTTTAATAACCTGCTTTCTAATTTATAGTAGATTCTTTTATAAAAGTTATTTGTCGCTTTTGTTAGCTGATTGTAATATTCGAATTCTACATTATGCAGTCGTACCAACACTTTCCGGTTATTCAATTCGCCGTGATACAAATAATACGTGCAATGAATTCCTTCCAGTAAAACAGGATAATTATCTTTTAAGATATTTTTTATCAGCGCCGGATTTACCCGCGAACTGACGATGTAAGGCAAACGCAGTGGAACTCCCTGCATTAATTTCTCTCTTTGATAATAATGAACTTCTTCACAATATTGATTGAGTTCTGATTGCTCACCCCGTCCATATTCAAAACAATGTAAATGGATTTTTACACCCAGTTTATGCAATGTTTTTATCTTATAAAACAGGTCAAAGACGCCACCATAATCAGGCGGGTAGGGTACATCCAGGCAAACGATATGAAGATGAGTAGATTTTATAACTAACTAATTAGCCAATCAGCCAATCAGCTAATTGAGTACAAAACTCAGTTTATTTTGTTTAATATTTGCAAATAAAAATTATTGAATTTTTGAGAAAAAGAATTATCGTTTCCGTTATCAGCGATTTAGTTACCGACCAGCGGGTGCAAAAGGAATGTAACACATTGCATGAAATGGATTATGAGGTTTTGTTGGTTGGAAGGAGAAGTAAAAGCAACTTTCTTCTAAAGGATTTGAATTATAAAACGATTCGGTTTTATAATCTGTTTCACAAAGGGCCTCTGATGTATCTTGTTTTTAATCTGCAGTTATTCTTTTATTTATTTTTTAAAAAGGCAGATATTTTATGGTCGAATGATTTGGATACGCTTCTGCCGAATTTTATTATTTCGCGTATAAAAAATCAAAAATTAATTTATGACAGCCATGAATATTTTACAGAAAGCGTTTATAAAAAATCTTCAAAAAAAATCTGGACAATGTTGGAAAGAGAATTATTTCCACAACTGAAAAACGTAATTACAGTGAATGATTCTATTAAAAATATTTATGAGAATAAATACAAAGTCCCCATAACAGTTATCAGGAATGTGCCTTTTGAATTTGTAAGCAATAATCCGGGTGATGCAATTATTTTGCCCGGTGATAAAAAGATTTTAGTCATGCAGGGCATGGGTTTAAACGAAAACCGTGGCGCTGAAGAAGCGATATTAATGATGCAGTTTTTACCGGATGAATTCAATTTATATTTTATTGGCAGCGGAACAGTTATAGTGAAATTGAAAACAATGGTTGATGTTTTAAAACTTCAATCCAGGATTAGTTTTATTGACGTATTGCCTTACCGGCAAATGATGGAATATACCAGGCAATGTTTTCTCGGATTAATATTTGAAAAAATTGATGTTACGGATGAACATTTATTGGCGCTTCCGAATAAATTTTTTGATTACATCCAGGCGGGAATTCCGGTTTTGTCTTCCCGGGCGGTGGAAATAAATTTGCTAATCGAAAAATACAAAATTGGTGATTTTATAAATGATTTTGATCCGGCTACAATGGCCAAAAAAGTTATGGAAATTTCGGAAAATGAAGAAGTATATAATTTATGGAAACACAATACGATCGTGGCGTCCAAGGATTTGAATTGGGAAAACGAAGAGAAAATATTGATTGATTTTATGCATCATTTATTGTAAACACCGAACTAGTTCCCCGACCATTTTTTCATGAACAATTTTCCATTTTTTGTATTCATTTGTGTCACTTATTGTATGATTGTGCCAAAGACTGATAAAAGTCCCACCAACGTTTTTTACTTCTTCTAAAAGAGATACTATTTTTTCAAAAGATTCATTAGGGTGCAAAGAAATATTCAGTGTGCTCTCCATAAAGGTGATGGGAAATATTTTGAGATCAGTTTGCTTTTCATTTTTTAAATCATAAAAATAAAACGGCCTGCAGGTTCCCGCCCGAAAGCCCGGCATCTCAGAAAAGCCCATCGAATAATCTTCTGTAATACCCGCGACTAAAAGAGAATTATATGTATCGGGTAAAATAAATTTTAAATAATGTTGCCTGCTTTTGCTAACTTTTTTTCCGGATAAATTTTCAAGTCGCTCTTTTTCAATTAAGATCATTTCGGGCAATGAGGAGGAGTAAAAAGACGGATGAATGCCAATTTCACTAAACATTTGAATCTTATTCACCAGGCTTTTCATAACCTGGTTTTGATAATTCAAATTGCGGTCATGCCTGGTTTTGTCGGCCAATAAAAAAAAGAAAATACTCTGGAGTTTATTTTTAATAATATTTGTTTTCAATTCATCATAAATATCCCAAGGGTCATTTTTAATTTTTGAAAGGACCTGTATTCTTTCTTTAAGATTTTTTAATCTAAATGCATATAAATCTTTTAAAACAGAACCACTCGTTCTTGCAAAATTCCTTCCTAAATATTTAAAGGCTACATCAATATCATAGGTCAAAATCACGCTAAATACAGCCGGTTTTAATTGTAATAACGGGAACTTTTTCTGAAGGGCATTCTTAAAAATATTTATCCAGATATTTACAATTGGAATTTGCAATAAGTCATTTTTAAAAGCTAAAGAATCTTCGGCCTTAAATCTGCCAATTTGATCTGCAACAAAAGGCAAATATTCTTCATAGCGGCTGACCATATAAAATACAGAAGAAAATATATCAAACCCTAAATCATCATCGTCATTTGGAAAAAAAACTTTTGTTCCGAGCTTCTGTTCAATTTTTATTTCCTGTTTCTTTATTTTATTTTCAAATAATAAAGGCGATGCTTTTATAAAAAATTCATTGGAGATTTTTAGGTAAGAATAATTTATTTTTTCTTGAGTATAGCCTTCAAACTCAGTAATATCAGTAGTTGTACAATATTCAATTCCAAACTCCTGTTTGAAAATCAAATCAAAAACAAACCTGCATCTGGAAGAAATTTCCGGTAAATAAATGAGTAGCATAATTTTTAAAAAATTGTTGCTAAATAAAAAACCACTTACTTTTTGTGGTAAGTGGCTTTCAACTTGTGGGAGCACACGGGTTCGAACCGCGGACCCTCTGCTTGTAAGGCAGATGCTCTAAACCAACTGAGCTATGCTCCCTCATTTCTTCCGCCAGAATTTCGTTGGAAGGAGTGCAAATATAGGAGAGTAAGATTATTCAAAAAAATTTAATTGAAATATTCTTTGCTTTCTGAAGCACTAAAAATAATTTAGAAAATTCGCTTAAACCCTTTTTCAAAAAAGTACCACCAGGCTTTCTTAGGTTGCATATATTTTAATCCAAATGCCATGATACTTTTTTCTTTGATATAGTTGATCGCTTCTGGAATAGAATCTGTAACAATAAACAGTTTTTCATCACTGTCAGAAATAGTTCCTGCCTCCAGCATTTTTTGATTATGCTCCACGATATTCTGATAAAATTCTTTATCAAAAATAATGATCGGGAACATTTCCATTTTCCTGGTCTGGATCAGGGTGATCGCGCCAAAAAATTCATCCAACGTTCCGAAGCCTCCTGGCATGACGATAAACGCGTAGGAATATTTTATCAGCAAAGCTTTTCTCACAAAAAAATATTGGATATTGACCCATTTATCCAAATAAGGATTGTGATGTTGTTCGTGAGGCAATACAATATTACAACCAACGCTTCTTCCGCCAACATCTTTGGCACCGCGGTTTGCAGCTTCCATGATGCCAGGGCCGCCGCCGGTCATAATCGTGAATCCTAATTTGGCAATTTCTCCAGAAAGTTCCCTTGCCTGTTTATAAAATGGATGCCCTTCTTTAAAACGAGCGGATCCAAAAACAGTGACGCAGGGACCCACAAAATGTAACGCCCGGAATCCTTTTATAAATTCAACAAAAACACTGATTGCATATTTAAAATTCGTCCAGCGGTTTTGCGGATAATCAAAGAATTTTATTTCTGTTTTGGTTTTTTTCTGGTTTTCCTTTGCCGATGTCATTTCTGATTTTTTTTCAAACTTAATTGTTTTGAATTTTTCATGATCATGTTTTTTAAAAAAACACTTCTTTTTAATTAGAATAAAAATCCGGCTTATTTATTTATTTACTGGGAAAGAAATATTTCTAAATTATAATTGGATGAAATTCCAACTTATTCTTTCAATTATTTAACTTACAAGCTTAATTTTTAAAATGCCTCCTCAAAAAAAGCCGAAGGTTAAACGAAACAAAATTCAAAAAATTTTATCCGTTATCGGGCCTGGAATTACAACTGGCGCTGCGGATGATGATCCTTCAGGAATTGCTACTTACTCTCAAACCGGCGCCCAGTTTGGCTATGGCCAATTATGGACGGCACTCTATATGCTTCCGTTTATGATGGCCGTACAGGAAGCCTGCGCCAGGATCGGAATGGTGACCGGAAAAGG
>JBEPVG010000090.1:0-6988 GCA_041691175.1 Chitinophagaceae bacterium | reverse complement strand
TCATATTGCTTTTGAAGTAGATGATATTGAAAGCGAAATGAAGCGTTTATCAGATGAAGGATTTACTTTAATAAGTCAAAAGCCAAAGGAAGGCGCTGATAATAAAATGATTTGCTTTTTGCATCCCAAAGATACCAATGGAGTTTTAATCGAATTGGTTTCAGAGAATTTAAGCGGCAATAAAAAGTCTTAATTTTTTTATCTTAACCCATAAACGGTTCAAGTAAATCATAAATAAGAATTGAAATTATTTGTTCGTTTACTACGGCTCATAAATTCTATCAGAAAATATTTTAGGAAAAGAAAAGAAAATCTATCAAAAAAAATATGGCAAAAAAAAGTGCTGGATTACTAATATATCGTTTCAAAAATAAAGTGATGGAAGTATTATTAGTACATCCGGGCGGCCCATTTTGGAAAAATAAAAACCTAGGTGCATGGTCAATTCCCAAGGGAGAGATTGAAGAGAATGAACAACCTTTAACAGCAGCTGTAAGAGAAACGAAAGAAGAAACTGGGATTTTGGTTGATATCAATAATCCCATTTCATTAAAACCCGTTAAACAAAAATCGGGGAAATTAATTTATGCGTGGGCTATTGAGAAAAATTTCGAAATAGGGGAAATAAAAAGTAATCTTTTTGAAATAGAATGGCCGCCAAAATCGGGCAAAAAAACATTCTTTCCCGAAGTAGATAAGGCCGCTTGGTTTAGCCTTGAAGAGGCAGAAAAGAAAATTGTTCCTGGCCGGTTGCCTTTACTAAAAGAGCTGCAACAAAATTTATTAAACAGACGCGGAATATAAATTTGACTCTTTCTAATTAATATTTATCTGTTTAATTTAGTCTCAAAGGTTTTCACAATCTTATAAAAAGCAATTGCTTCAGCATCGGTTAATCCAGATCCAATCGATGCTAACCTACATTCTCTTAATCCAATATTTGAATCATCTGTTACCTGTCCAATCGTAATCACCGAATGTGTATAGGCATTATCCGGAGCTTTGTAAATGCCAACTGCAACGCCGTTATCATACCGGATGACTTTGCCTCCAGTCGATGAATTTGTAAACAATCCAACCGTTGAAGAAGGTTGATATTGCACTGAACCATAGGCATTGAACCAGGTATTTACAATATCCAAAATAAAATTCTCATAAATGGCCATCACATTATATGGGTAAATACTATTACTGCATCCCATATCATAACCAGCAATTTGATTTGAGGTTCCGGAATAATATGAGATTGATGAATTATTGTATAGTAGAACAGTATCTACCAGGTGTGTGTCTCCCCAATCGGCAGAAGTCAAACATGTTACACCAGTAGTTTTAAAATCAGGAGCTCCGTGCCAGGTTATTCTGTATGCAGCATCAGTATTGCGTGGGTCTTTTAAATTTAATGAAGTAGTCGCGGAATTGCTACCGACCATTGGATATATCGCTAAAAATTTATTCCATAATGAATCTTTTTTTAAAGAAATAATAAAATCGTTGATTGCTGTTTTTTGAACGGTATCAGAAATTGCACCGCTTGTAAAAAAACCCTGAGCATTTATATCATAAGCAAAAGAGTGGTCAACATCCGGCTTTGAATGATCCTTTTTGCAGGACGAAAATGAAATAATTAAGCAAACCATTATAAACTGAAAAATATTCTTCATGCGATTTAAACTTTTATAAAAACAAAATATTTCAAACAAACTGATAAATACAATATATAAATTCTCAAAGATTAGCAACAAAAGGAAGCTAAAACTCTTTATTGCTATAATTGAAAACTTTAAAATATGAACGGTATACGAAGATTTTTATTTCATTTCACCGTTGATTAAACGGAATTGAACTTATTTTTCTACATTAAATAAGTAAAAATCAATCATTCTAACGCTTTTATCATCGCTGAAATCTTAATATTACATTCTTCATATTCGCTTTCAGGAACACTTTTCCAGGTGATTGCAGAGCCAACGGGGATTGAAAGACGTCGCCTTTTTTCATTGTAAAGAATACTTCTGATTACTACATTGAAATCGAAATCGCCATCAGGATTTATATAACCAATTGTTCCGGAAAATAGACCCCGCCTTGTTTTTTCAAATTTTTCTATTATTTCCATCACCCTTTTTTTTGGTGCTCCGGTCATGGATCCCATAGGAAATGTGGCTGACAGGATTTCGCCAAAAGGTACATTTTCACGCACATTTCCAGTTATTGTTGAAATTAACTGATGAACCTGTGGAAAGGAATATATTTTTAAAAATTCTTTTACCGTCACAGATCCTTCAGTACAAATTTTACTCAAATCATTTCGCACCAAATCGACAATCATAATATTTTCTGCGCGCTCTTTTTCATTTTCCTGCAATAGCTTTATTTCTTTTTCATTATCGCCGTTTCGTTTAGATGTTCCTTTTATTGGTTGGGAAATAATCGAATCTTTTTTCTTTTTCAAAAATCTTTCAGGGCTTGCGCACATCAAATATTTTTCATCTAATTTATAAAATGCAGAAAATGGATTGGGCGAAAGAGTACTTAATCTTTTAAAAACTTTTACCGGATCAATTTCAATGTTTTCTGCAAAAAATTCCTGGCAGAAACAGACCTCATAGCAATCACCCTTTAAAATATGTTGCTGTATTTTTTTAATTGTTCTTAAGTATGCATCTTTTGAAAACATGCTTCTCAAAATTGGCTTTGGGAAACTATTTTCCGGAGAAATTACAGAATTTATTTCTTCAAAAATATCCTTAGCATAAAGGCTTTCATATACACCGACCCTTACCTGGTCCTTTGATAAAATGCAAATTATTTCAGGAATAAAAAAATAAAAATCGGAAAATCCGATATCATCTCTATTATGAGAAGAAAGATTATTTATTTGATTTTTAAGATCATAAGATACATGACCCAAAATCCAATCCTCATGTTCTTTTTTGAATCGGTCCAGTTCTGCCAACCCATTTTTTTCACTTGAAATTATTGATTGAATGACACCAAATCCTGCAATACATTCGTAAGATTTATCAAAATTATACTCATGGTTATCCAGAAAACAAAAATTGCTGAACCTCTTTCCGAAGTTCAGCAATTGATATTTAAAATGATAAAAATCAGTAATGTTGTATGAAGTATATTTCCTTTTCAAAATTATGGAACAACCACAAAATATTTTTTAAAAATCTTCATCGTCATCAAACAAATCATCGCCTTCGTCAAATAAGTCAAGTGTTTTAAAATCTTCGTCCACTTCTAAATCATCATCTTCTTTACCCTTTTTACCCGCCTTTTTACCTTTTGATTTTGGAATATCAAACTCCTCAAAATCAGGATCAAAATCATCGTCATCCGATTTTTCCCAATCATCTTCTATTTCTACATCATCTTCGTCGTCGTCGTCTTTTCTTTTTTTGGATGAAGATGCTTTTCCTTTCTTCACCGGAAGTTCGTCCTCATCAAAATCGTTCTCCTCATCATCTGGATTTTTCGCATCTTTTTTTGAAGAAGCTTCCGGATCTGCATTAGCAGTTTTTCTTGGCGGAAATTGTTTTTCCTTTTCAGATTTTGCTTTCATATTTTCCAAGGATTTTTTTGTAAAATTTCAATTTCATTTTTAATTATCCAAAAATAATCAATACTTTTTTTAAAAAAATATTTATGCATTTTAAATGCGCAATTATGAAGCCACAATGATTTGTTCTGTGCCAGGCCCGTTTGAAATATATTTTATCGGTACACCTAAATTTGAATTTATATAATTGATATAAGTATCCATTTGTGCCGGAAGGTTTTTAAAATTTTTAATCCCGGTAATATCTCTCCTCCAGCCTTCAAATTCTTTGTATAATGGTTCAATTTTAGCACCTTCCATTTGAAAAGGTACCTGCGTAGTTTCTTTCCCATTTACTTTATATTTATTGCACACTTTAAGAATGCCAATATCATCAAGAACATCTGCTTTCGTCATCACTAATTGAGTAACTCCGTCAATCATACAGGCAAAATTTAATGCAACCAAATCAATCCACCCGCATCTGCGTGGCCTTCCTGTGGTACTCCCAAATTCATTTCCATTTTTCCTGATCAGCTCACCCATTTCATCGTGCAATTCAGTAGGAAAAGGACCGCTACCCACACGTGTGCAATAGGCTTTTGTAATACCAATTACTTCCTTAATTTTTTGAGGTGAAATTCCAAGGCCGCTGCAAACACCTGCTGTGATTGTGTTTGATGAAGTAACATAAGGAAAAGTTCCAAAATCAACATCAAGCATACTTCCCTGTGCTCCTTCCGCAAGAATCTTTTTCCCATTTACAATAGCATCGTTTATAAAATATTCGCCATTTACAATTTTTAATGTTTTTAAAAATTCGAGGGCTTCAAAAAACTCGGTTTCGGCCTGCGAAATATCTTCGTTAAATGAAAAATTATCAAGAATCTGCTGATGCTTTTTTCTAAGTTGCTGATATTTTTTTTTGAAATCGGGTGCGATCAAATCACCTACACGTAAGCCATTTCTCCCGGTTTTATCCATGTAGGCCGGACTGATTCCTTTGAGAGTAGAACCGATTTTTTCTCTTCCTTTAGCGGCTTCACTTGCGCGGTCAATTGCACGATGAGTTGGAAGAATCAAATGTGTCCTTTCACTGATGAACAAAGACTTTTTATAATCAACCCCAAAAGTAGCAACTGTTTCACATTCTTTTTTCAAAATAACCGGATCGAGCACCACGCCGCTGCCAATTAAATTGATTTTATTTTCACGAAAAATACCGGATGGAATTTGATGAAGAACAATTTTCTTCCCATCTACATACAGCGTGTGGCCTGCATTTGGGCCGCCCTGGAAACGTGCAACCATATCATAAGCCGGAGCGAAATAATCTACTATTTTACCTTTTCCTTCATCGCCCCATTGAAGCCCGAGAATAACATCAACCATTTTTAAAACAAATTTTTTGAACACTTTTAAGAACGCCGTAAAAGTATAATTAAAAATAGAAATGAAGATCAAATTGGATAAAATAATTTGTCGTTGAATTACCAATATTGATATTGATAAAATAATTCACTTCTTTTTCTAACTTTTAACTATTTCAGCCAATTTGTCTTTTTTAATACCTCAAAACCACAGGTTTTCGTGAAATGATGTTATTGGAATAAAATGCTTAATAAGTCAGTGCCGTTTGACGCAATAAATGCACTTCGATTAGTGGCTTGAACCTCAGTGCGGCCGGATCTTATTAGGAAGAATATAATAAGAGGTAGTAAACAAACAAATTTCTAAGATTTGTATTTGCAAATTTTAATTGAAATGCCCTAAAGAAAGGTATTATAATAGAAAAACTAAAAAAATTTACTCAATAAAAAAAACTAGAAATTTGTGTATTTATAGATATTTATCTCCTTTATTTCTTCTAATTTCTGACAAATATTCTTTGATGTTTTGCTCATTTTCTTTTTTACATACCAACAAAGCATCAGCGGTGTCTACGACGATAAAATCCTCTAAGCCTTGTAATAAAATCAATTTATCACCAGTTGTATGAATTATATTTTTAGAAGAATCAAAGAGAATGATATTATTTCCAGCAACTGCGTTTTCATGATAATCTTTTTCGAGATTTTCATAAGCGCTACCCCATGTTCCGAGGTCGCTCCAGCCAAATGAAGAAGGAATTACATAAACATTTGCAGCCTTTTCTAAAATTCCGTAGTCAATAGAAATATTAACGCATAGAGGATAAATAAGATCAATCGCCTCTTTTTCTTTTACTGAATTCATTACTTTTTTCGCACCATCAAAAAGTTCATGAATTTCCGGAAGATATTTTTCAAACGCCTTAATTATATTTTTTGTTTGCCAGACAAAAATTCCGGCATTCCATAAAAAATCACCGCTGGCAATAAATGTTTTTGCTAATTCCAGATCTGGTTTTTCAGTAAAAGTTTTTACTTTATAAATATTATCACTAACAGATTGCTGTTCATATTGAATATAGCCGTAGCCGGTATTTGGCTGAAAAGGCTTGATTCCTAAAGTAAGAAGGGCATTGTTTTTTTCTGTAAATTCGAGTGCTTCAATACTCGTTTTAATAAACGCGGTATCATCTAAAATCAAATGATCGGCAGGAGCGCAAATCAAATTGCTTTTAGGATTTAATTGTTGAAGTTTATAGGAAATATAAGCGACGCATGGTGCCGTGTTTTTTCGTGAAGGTTCACAAACTATATTTTTTTCGGGCAATAAAGGCAACTGTTTTGCAACAAGTTCTTTATAATGATAAGACGTCACGATATAAATGTTTTCAATGGGAATGTATTGAGCAAAACGATCAAACGTAGATTGGATAAGCGTTTTGCCAGTATTTAAAATATCCAGAAATTGTTTTGGCAAATCCACACGACTAACAGGCCAGAAACGGCTCCCAATACCTCCGGCCATAATAGCTACATAATTATTTTTATTCATAATTAATTATTTTAAATGATCCCTTCACGCACCAGATCGTGTAAATGAACAATACCTGCATAATTATTATTCTCGGTTACGATCAATTGTGTAATATTTTTCTTGCGCATCAGATCAAGCGCATTTACAGCGAGAGATTTAATATCAATAGTTTTAGGATTTAGGGTCATAATATTTTTTGCTTTTACATCTTTGTGATACAAATCCTTTTCCAACATTCTTCTCAGGTCGCCATCTGTGATGATACCCATAATTTTTTTGTGATCATCTAACACAACAGCAACGCCCAAACGCTTTTTTGTTATTTCAATAATCACATCCTTCAAAATACTTTCTTCATTTACAGAAGGCTTCTCATTGTTCACAGAAAGATCTCCTACATGGAGGTATAATTTTTTCCCCAAAGTTCCGCCGGGATGAAATTTAGCAAAATCTTCTAAGCCAAATCCACGTAATTCCATGAGGCAAACACAAATGGCATCGCCCATAACCATTTGTGCGGTAGTACTATTGGTG
>JBEPVG010000089.1:0-7030 GCA_041691175.1 Chitinophagaceae bacterium | reverse complement strand
AAAAAAACAGTACGATTCACTTTCACCGTCGCATCAGGATCAGGCAATTGCTTTTTTACAATATTCAAAGGCAAACTATCATTGTATAAAGAATCTGTGATCACCACTTCAAATCCTTCTTTTTCTAAAAGATCCACCGCATCATCTACATTTTTACCTGTAACGGAAGGCACTTTTAAATATTCACCGTGATGAGTTAGCCATCCAAGAGATTGAAAAAATAAAAATCCTACCAGGAAAACCAAAATCAGCGCTATCAGTACATTTACAATAAAACTTTGTCTTGCAATAAATTTAAACACGATAAAAATATAAGTGAGAAAATAAAGTGGTGCAATTTAATAAATTTAAACAGCTAAACATTCCTCCAATAAAGCTGTGTAAAAATCCATCAGAGTCCAGCCCATCTCTCTCACCTGCTGAGGCACCAGGCTGGCGGCCGTTTGGCCCGGCACAGTGTTTATTTCCAGCATATAAGGTTCCTTGTCTTCCTCATTATAAATAAAATCTATCCTCACAATTCCTGCGCAATTAAAAATTTGATAAATTTTTACACTTTCCTGCTTTATTTGCTGCGCAATACTTTCATCCACTTGCGCCGGCGTAATTTCTTCACTGGCTCCAAGATATTTTGCTTCGAAATCAAAAAAATCTTTTTTAGTGATAATTTCTGTAATGGGCAAAGCAATAATTTTTCCTTTTGATTTGAAGACGCCAATGGTAAATTCCCTGCCTTTTATAAACTCTTCTACCAAAACTTGCTCATCTTCTTTAAAAGCTTTTTCTATCGCTGTGCCCAATTCTTCTGAGGGAGAATTAACTTTGCTCATTCCGATGCTGGAGCCGCCGTTATTGGGTTTAACGAAAACCGGGAACTTTAAATTCTTTACAATTTCGCCAGGATGCTGAAAATTATTTTTAAATATTAAAATTGAATTGGCCACTTTTATTCCTGCAAAAGAAGCTACGGCAACTGTATATCTTTTATTAAAAGTAAGGGCAGAAATAGCACAATCGCATGAAGTGTAAGGCAAATCGAGCATATCAAAATATCCCTGCAATTTTCCATCCTCACCAGGCGTTCCATGAATGCCAATTAAGACTGCATCAAAATGAATTTTTTTCTTGTTTATTATAATGGAAAAATCATTCTTATCAACTTCTTTTTTTTGATTCAGATCTTGATAAAACCAACCTTTTGGCGTAATATCTATTTTATAGAATTCATATTTTTCGGGGTCAATATTTTTCTCAATAGTTTTTGCCGATTGATAAGATATTTCCGATTCGCCTGAGTAACCTCCTGTAACAAAAGCTATTTTTGGTTTCATAAAAAAAATGGGACAAATTTATTTTTGTAAAATAAATTGATTTTTTAGAATAAATACTTTTTCACTGAATAAATATTTGAAGAAATAGAAATTCGTGTTATTTGTGGCTTTACTGTAAAATGAAATTTTTTGAGAGAAAATTTGAAACTGCTAATTATCTGAGGATGGACCATTTTAACTTTGAACTTTATAATTCTTCTGAAAAGGAAATTACTTTCCAAAATTGAGTCAGAAAAATAAAAAATAGTTTAGTTCGGCCAATTAAATAATCTGATAATTAAGAACGTTGTAAAATCTCTGATTGAGAAAGATAGTTGTTACTTTGGCTATAAACAAAAAGGCACGATCCATCTTTTATGGTTTCAATAATTGGTCTGGTATATTTCTTTGGTAATGCAGGACAGCCAAGGCTTCTGCCCATGTAACCAAGTGCTTTAATAGATTTTTCGCTTACATAATCAGCGCAATGAATTACAATTGCACGGCTTTCTGCATTGTCATTTATCCCTTTTTCTTCGCCCTCTAATCTCAATGAAAAGCCATGTTCTCCATTGTAGCTTTGTTTTGTGATATAAAACCCAAGACTGCTCATGTTACTTTCAGGTGCATTAGAAAATTGCTCTGCAAATTCTTTCCCCGAATTACGGCCATGTGCAACATAGGTATTAAAAAGCAGTTTTAAATTTTCCATATCAATCACAAACAAACGTTTCTGAGTAGATGGCAAGCTAAAGTCAACAATGGACAAAATATTATTATTATTCAATTTCCCCTGTGCCCGCAAATAATTATAACCTTTCACTCCTTCAATAAAAGCCTGCCTGGACATGCCAAGATCTTCTAATTGTAAACTATCATAAATTTCCAGTTCGGCGTTGGCTGCATCAATCAAAACAGAGGAAGAAAACTTCACCACAGTTTTAGTTGGTACATCAACCGGTTTTAATTTAGCAAAAATAAAAGTCAACGGAACTAAAAAAATAAACAGCAGTGGCAGAGATAAAAGATGTTTCTTAAATGTGTTTTTCATTAGATGTTTTAAAGGTTTTTCAACATTAAATAAGAGAACATTTTTAAGAATGTTTTCTTAGGTTGTTAGCGATATGAACCACTATTTAAAAAATGGATTTTGATTTCTTAAATTGCTTTGCAAAGATAACTTAATAGACTGTTTTTCTCTCTCTTATCCTCAGTAAACAAAGCTTTTTATGTGCGCTTTAACAGAAATACAATCTAATTTTTCAATTTTGTTTATCTAAAACAAAAAAAAAGAAAATTTATTGTGCATCGTGGAAAAATAGTTGATTTCCAGTCCAATTTCTGTACACACATCTTATTATATTTGTAAGATTCAAAGCAAGTAAAAAACTTAATATCATCACTAATTCAGCTTCAATATTGAGCAGTCCGATTGAATATTTAAAAGGAGTTGGGCCTTTTCGCGCAGATATTTTGAAAAAAGAAGCCGGCATTTTTACCTTTAATGATTTATTGCAATATTTTCCTTTCAGGCATATTGACCGTACACAAATAACACCCATTAGCAAAATAAATCCTGATACAGATTATGTGCAGGTGAAAGGGAAAATAACTTCTATAGAAACACTCGGAGAATATCGCGGAAGAAGGCTGATAGCAACGCTTTACGATGGAACGGGTGAACTTGAACTCGTTTGGTTTCAGGGAATAAGTTGGATTGAAAAAACGCTTCATATTGGTGCGCCATTCCTGGTTTTTGGGAAAGCCGGATTTTTTATGAATTCTCCACAAATCACACATCCGGAAATGGAATTGCTTACAGAAGCCAACCAGAATGCGAAAAGTTTTTTAGAACCAATTTACCCGGGAACGGAAAAATTAAAAGCAAAAAGTATGGGTGGAAGGCAGATGGGAAATCTGACTTCTTCGCTTCTGCAAATACTTTCAGAAAAGGATCTTCCTGAAAATATTCCCAGCGATATTTTAGAAAAATATCGTTTGGTAAAAAGATTCGATGCTTTTAAAAATATACATTTTCCCGTTTCGCAAAATGATTATGAAAACGCTGTAAAGCGAATCAAATTTGAAGAGCTTTTTATTTCGCAACTGCGCATGGGATTTTTGAGATTTAAAAGAAATAATTTTTCCAGGGGACTCATATTTCCCAAAGTTGGAAAACTTTTCAATGATTTCTATAGCCATTATCTTCCTTTTGAATTAACCGGTGCTCAAAAAAGAGTATTGAAAGAAATCAGAAAGGATGTTGGCAGCGGCAAACAAATGAACAGGCTCTTGCAAGGTGATGTAGGAAGCGGAAAGACAATGGTGGCGCTGTTGGCGATGTTGATCGCAGCCGATAATGGTTATCAAAGCTGTTTTATGGCGCCAACTGAAATATTAGCGCGCCAACATTTTGAAAACTTAAAAACCATGATGGATGGCCTTCCGGCAAAAATTGGAATTCTCACCGGTTCATCGTCTGCAAAAGAAAAAAGAGAAACGCTAAGGGCAACCAAAGAAGGAGAAATTACGATCTTAACAGGAACGCATGCGTTGATTGAAGATGTCGTTCAATTTAAAAATCTCGGGCTTGCAATTGTTGATGAACAACATCGTTTTGGAGTGGCGCAAAGAGCACGGCTTTGGGATAAAAATGAAATCAATCCACACATCCTTGTAATGACTGCAACGCCCATTCCGCGTACGCTTGCGCTTACGGCTTATGGCGATTTGGATTATAGTATCATGGATGAAATGCCACCCGGAAGAATTCCTATAGTTACGGTTCAACGGATGGAATATTTGCGGCCGCAAGTGATGAATTTTATTAAAACCGAAATAAAACGAGGCCGTCAGGCTTATATTATTTATCCGCTGATTGAAGAATCTGCCAAACTTGATTTTGAAGATTTGATGCGAGGTTATGAGGAAGTGAAAGCCTATTTTCCGGAGCCGCAATATTATATTAGCATGGTTCACGGGCGGCAAAAATCAGCGGAGAAACAAACAAATATGAACCGATTTGTAAATGGAGACACGAGCATAATGGTTTCTACTACTGTGATCGAAGTGGGTGTAAATGTTCCCAATGCAAGTGTGATGGTAATTGAAAGTGCAGAAAAATTCGGGCTTCCACAATTGCATCAATTGCGCGGCAGAGTTGGAAGAGGAAGCGAAAAAAGTTATTGCATTCTTTCTACAAAAGTAAAATTATCGGCAGATGCAAAACAGCGTTTGAAAATTATGTGTGAAACAAACGATGGCTTTAAAATTGCGGAGAAAGATTTGGAAATCCGCGGACCAGGTGACATTGAAGGAACCCGGCAAAGTGGTCTGTTGAATTTTAAATTGGCCAATATCATCGAAGACAAAAAAATTTTGGAAGCGGCTAGATTAACCGCTGAAAAAATCATATCCGAAGACCCTATGTTATCCGCCTCTGTAAACTCCTGCCTTAAAGGTTTTCTGGAAAGTGAAAAAGGGAAAACTGCCTGGAGTAAAATCTCATAACTCCTTTTTTTATAAAGCGTTATGTTAAGAAGCTATTAAATCAAAATCAAAAATTTATTTTCAAAACTGTTCTTGAAATTGTTTCGTAAATTTATTTTTTGGTTCACTTCTTTGTTTTTTTAGTACAATTTTTTCATTTTTCATGATAAAAATTTTTTTTCAATTGCAAACCTTAAAACATCATTTTCCTTTTTTTGTTTGTTTACTGTTGGTAACATTTTTTGTAACGGAAAATTTGTTTTCACAGGTCCAATTTATTGAAAACAAAGGCCAATGGGATTCGCAAGTAAAATTTAAAAGCAGCGCCGGAAGCGGTTCATTTTATTTAACCGAAAACGGGTTTACCGTTGCTCAATATAATTCTGACGATCTGGAAAATATAAAAATACAACAACACGAAGCTTCTTCTGAAAACGAAGCGGCGCAAAGAAAATTTTCAAATTTGAAAGTGCGCAGCAATGCATATTCTGTAAAATTTCTAAATGCAAAAATTCCGGAAATTTTTCCTGATAAACCGGTTCCATCTGTAAATAATTATTTTATCGGAAATGATAAAAGCAAATGGGCTTCGAATTGCAAAATATACCTCGGAGTTACTTATAAAAATCTTTATCCTGGAATAGACATTCGCTATTATGCCGACGGCGCCGGTAATTTAAAATATGACTTCATTATTAGCCCCGGAGGTAAGATTGATGACATCGCCATGCAATATAAAGGCGCAAAAAATATTTCTATTAAAAATCGTGAACTTCACATTGCCACACCACTCGGTATAAACAAAGAATTAAAGCCATATACTTATCAAATTATTGATGATCAAAAACAAGAGTTGGATTGCCGTTATGTGGTTAAAGGAGATGTCGTAAAATTTAAAGTAAAAAATTATTCTCCTGATAAAACCCTGATCATAGACCCCACAGAAGTATTTTTTAGCTATTCAGGAAGCACGGCCGATAACTGGGGATTTACAGCAACTTATGGTCCGGATGGTTCATTCTATGGAGGCGGAATTGCCTGGGATAACGGATTCCCTGCTTCATCCGGAAGTTATGATAAAAGTTTTAATGGCGATTTTGATATTTCAATTATTAAGCTTTCTCCAGATGGAAGAAACCGGATTTATGCCACCTACATAGGAGGCAATAAGGGAGATCAGCCACACAGTCTGATTGTTGATAGCCAGGGAAATTTAGTTTTGGCTGGAAGGTCTAATTCGGACGATTATCCAACGACTGCGAAATTTGGAAAAGGCGGCGAATTTGATATTGTAGTTACTAAATTAAATGCTTCGGGTAGCGATATTATCGGTTCTATGAAAATAGGAGGTTCCGGGGATGATGGTGTTAATATTGCCGATGATCATTCTAATACCCTTCAATCTCTTAAAAGAAATTATGGCTATGATGCACGAAGCGAAGTTTTATTGGATGGAGCCGACAATATTTATGTAGCCTCATGTTCTTCATCCGGAGGAACAGACGATGGTGCTTTTCCTACAACTCCGGGAGCTTTTCAAAAAACGCTGGCTGGAAGACAAGATGCGGTTGTTTTAAAATTAAATCCTGATTGTAATACGGTTCTGTTTAGCACACTTCTTGGCGGAAAGGACGACGATGCAGCTTATGTTATTACATTAGGAAATAACAATAATCTGTATGTAGCTGGTGGAACTGCCAGTCCTGATTTTTTTAAAAACATTCCAACGGAAGGAGTCATAAAACCAACAAATCCCAATTTAGGCAGTGGCACAGGAGAAGATCCATGTGACGGTTTTGTTGTTGAATTCAATAATAATGGCACCTCTGTTATTCGGGGAACTTATATTGGTACGGTCAAGGCTGACCAATTGTATGGAATTGAAACAGATAAATTTGGATTTATTTATGTGATGGGCACTTCTGAGGGAAATATGCCCGTAATTAATGCCGCTTATTCTAATGCGGGATCAAAGCAATTTATCACGAAGATTCAACCAGATCTTACCGCTGTGGTATATCAAACGGTATTTGGATCAGTAAATTCCTTCGCTCCCAACATCTCTCCCACTGCTTTCTTAGTCGATCGTTGCGAAAATGTGTATGTTTCAGGTTGGGGCGGAAAGCCTAATAGCTCTTTTGCAGGTGGAAATACAAAAGGAATGCCTGTAACTCCAAATGCAATCAAAACTCAAACAGATGCGTCGGGAAGTGATTTTTATTTTATTGTAT
>JBEPVG010000088.1:0-7103 GCA_041691175.1 Chitinophagaceae bacterium | reverse complement strand
AAAAAGAGGAACCAGGCGCCGGCGACCAGGGAATGATGTTCGGCTACGCAACCAATGAAACTGAAAATTATATGCCGCTTTCGCTCGATATTGCCAACAGTCTTTTGATAGAACTTGCTGCATTAAGAAGAGAAAATAAAGAAATAAAATATTTGCGTCCCGATGCTAAAAGCCAGGTTACTCTTGAATACAGCGACGACAATAAACCAATCAAAATTGATGCGATCGTTGTTTCTACACAACATGATGATTTTGATGAAGAAGAAAAAATGTTACAGAAAATTTCTTCTGATATAAAAAAGATTTTGATTCCACGGATGAAGAATAAATATCCAAAATATGCACACCTTTTTAATGATAAAATAAAGTATCACATTAATCCTACCGGAAAATTTGTTATCGGCGGACCGCATGGCGATACTGGGTTAACAGGAAGAAAGATAATCGTAGATACTTACGGCGGTAAAGGCGCTCACGGGGGGGGTGCATTTAGCGGAAAAGATCCAAGCAAAGTTGACAGAAGTGCAGCTTATGCGGTAAGACATATCGCTAAAAACCTTGTAGCAGCGGGCGTTTGCGACGAAGTTTTGGTTCAGGTTTCGTATGCAATCGGCGTGGCACAACCAACGAGCATAAACGTAAATACTTACGGAACTTCAAAGGTTAAATTAACTGATGGTGAGATAGCAAAAAAAGTGGACTCTCTTTTTGATATGCGTCCTTATTTTATTGAACAACGTTTGAAACTTCGCAACCCGATTTACCAGGAAACTGCATCTTATGGACACATGGGGCGTAAGAATGAAATAGTTACTAAAACGTTTAATTTACCAAACGGTTCTCCTAAAAGTATAAAAGTGGAATTGTTTACCTGGGAGAAATTAGATTATGTATCAAAAGTGAAAAAAGCATTTGGAATAAAATCATAAAATCTTATTGCCAGATTTTGGTTATCAGATTTTATGATTGTGCTATTAGCTCATTATTTGTAAAAGAAATACTTCTACCCATAACCTGGTGTTCCGGAATGTTTGCTACCATTGTAAAACCGAGTGATGGTAAATTAACTTTCATAGCTTTATTTTTTACTGTTAAAACCTGTCCATCCATTATGTAGGAAACATCATCTATTACGTCACTCTTTTGATACGCACTAATTTTTTCTAAACTGATATCTGTGTAATTCGTTGTAAATTCTTTGATTGAATATATTTCCTCTTCCCTTATTGTGGCGGGTTTGCCTTTCCAATATAAAAGGCTAATGATGTCAGTGATTTGTTTACTAAGATTTAAAATTTCCACATCGTCAGCTTTTACAAATACATAAGAATCAAAGACCGGTTCAAATGTGATCGTCTTCCAAAATAAACTTCGTGATTTTTTGTAATTAAGCGGACAAAAATTTTCAATCCCTTTTTTAGAAAGTATAAGTGAAACTTTTCTTTCACTATGTTGTTTAGTGTAAACAACGTACCAATTCTTCTGCATTTTTAAATTTTTTAAATTTGCAGTAATTCAAAGGATTGTAACATGGAATACATTCAAAAGAACGGGTCTCTCCCGGGTATCTGAAAAATGTACTGAGGCTTTTCTTGTTATTGTTTTATGAAGTTTCTAATAGTATGCCAAAAAATTATTGACTCACAGTTTTTCTCAAGAACATGCTAAAACACTATCAAAATTTTATTTTCAAAATATAATGTCTATTAAAAAAATAACCTGATAGGCAATTAATTCCTCAAACAAATTTCTCTATATCCCAATAGTAACCGAACAAATATAGCAAATTTTAATTATTATTAAAGATTTAATTATAATTTTTAAAGACACCAATTTTTACTTTTTAATTTTTAGGGTTCCTTCTAATTTTTTCCCGTCTCTCTTTTCCGTCCTTTCAGGTTTTTAGATAAAAAAATGGATACTTTTGTGCATCTTTTTGGGAAAACAATTAATGAAACACTTAAAATCTTTAAATAAATATTTCTGGAAATACAGATGGCTTTTTTTTCTCGGAATTATATTCACTGTTCTCTCGAATTATTTCAGAATATTGGCGCCGCAGGTAACTAAATATGTTTTAAACACCGTGGAAATCAGTTTAACCCATAAGGCTAAATTGGTTTCAAAGGCCGCAACTCATTATGATCCGCTTGTGAGAGTATTTTTACAACAGCTCCAATCTAATGATGCTTCTTATAAATCAAAAATCCTTTATTCGGGAATCATTCTTTTAGTGCTGGCGCTTATCAGCGGTCTGTTTATGTTTTTGATGCGCCAAACAATAATTGTAATGAGTCGCCATATTGAGTTTGAGCAGAAGAATGAAATATTCAAACACTACCAGCAATTAGATACGCACTTCTATAAAACGCACAACACCGGCGACCTGATGAGCCGGATTTCGGAAGATGTAAGCCGGGTAAGAAGTTATGTTGGCCCCGCGATCATGTATCTCATTAATCTTGCGGCGACCATTGGTTTTTCTGTTACCTATATGCTGAATGAAAATAAAGAATTGACGTTGTACGTGCTGGCGCCACTTCCCTTGCTCGCCTTTACGATTTATTATGTTAACACAATTATTAACCGAAAGGCGGATAAAATTCAATCACTTCTTTCCGACCTTACAACGAATGCGCAGGAATCTTATTCAGGAATTCGGGTGATCAAATCTTTTGTCCAGGAAAAAGCGATGCGTGGTTTCTTTGAAACGAATAGTGAAGATTACCGAACTCATTCTATTTCATTGGCGAAAACTGAAGCAATTTATTTTCCTTTCATGGGATTAATGATTGGCCTCAGCACTTTGCTCACCATCATGATCGGCGGCATTTATGTCATCAATGGAAGCATAAGTATTGGTGTGATCGGCGAATTTATCATGTATGTTTTGTTGCTCACCTTTCCTGTAAGCGCTATCGGATGGACAGCCAGCATGATTCAAAGAGCGGCAACTTCACAGAGGCGTATCAACGAATTTTTGCACATCAGCCCTTCTATCCAAAATGAAAAAAATGCAAGAGAAATTATTCTGAAAGGAAATATTCAATTCCGCCATGTTGATTTCATTTATCCACACACAGGGATTCATGCGATAAAAAACTTTTCATTAATTATTCATAAAGGTGAAAAAGTAGCAATCATTGGAAAAACGGGTTCAGGAAAATCTACGATAGCACAGTTAATGCTGAGAATGTACGATCCGCAAAGCGGAAATATTTCTTATGATGGCGTGAACATAAAAAATATTGATCTGAAAACCTTGCGTTCGCAAATCAGTTATGTGCCGCAGGATGTTTTTTTATTCAGCGATTCTGTAGAAAATAATATTGGGTTTGCTTTGAAAAATGCACCAAAAGAAAAGGTAGTGATGGCTGCAAAAAATGCCGTAGTTGCAAATGAAATTGAAACCTTTCCAGGGAAGTATGACACACTGATAGGAGAGCGGGGCGTGACTCTGAGCGGCGGGCAAAAACAAAGGATTTCCATTGCCAGAGCTTTAATTAAAGACCATGAAATCACCGTTTTTGATGATTGCCTGAGCGCCGTTGATGCAAAAACAGAAAATGAGATTATTGCACACTTATATCAATATTTGCACAAAAAAACGGCGATAATTATTACACACCGGATTTTTTCGTTGTTTAGTTTTGATAAAATTATTTTGTTGGAAGATGGCACTATTGCTGAACAGGGAACGCATCAATCTTTGCTGGCACAAAATGGATTATATGCTGAAATGTACCGCCATCAACAGGAACAGGAGAAAAAAATGCATCAGTAATAATTTTGATAGAAGATTGAAAATGTATGAGCGTATTTATTTTGTCAATTGAAAAACAATTTTATCTTTGTTGCACATAAAAACGTTTTCAAAAAAAATCAAAAAATCAAAAAGTGGCGTACGAAAATAATGACAAAAAAATGGAAAGTGTTTACAGTCAACGCATCAGGGCAGGCAAGCGCAGGACTTATTTCTTTGACGTGAGGGAAACACGTGGTAATGATTATTATTTAACCATTACCGAAAGCCGTAAAAAATTTAATGAAGATGGCTATGACCGTCATAAGATTTTTTTGTATAAAGAAGATTTTAATAAATTTTTGAAAGGAATGACTGAAGCAATAGATTATGTAAAAACTGATCTTATGCCCGATTTTGATTTCGATGCTTTCAATCATGAAAACTCAGAAAATTTTGAAGGAAGTAATTATCCAGCAAAAAAAGAATCAGAAAATAATGAGATGACTTCAGAAACGCCTGTTGAAGAAATTCATAATGAAGAAGTTCATAGCGAAGTTTCTACTGAGACTGAGACTGAGACTGAGACTGAAACTAAAACCGAAACAGATTCTACTTCTGAAAATTCAGAAATTGAAATGCCCGATGAACCTGCAAATCCTACGGAGCACGAAGAAGTAGATAAATGGTAAATTAATCACTTTTTTTATAAAAATATTTTTTAGATGATCCTCTCAATTTTTTGAGAGGATTTTTTATCCAATACTTTTTCGGATTTTAGTAATTAATAAATAGTAAAAACTATTTGTTTAGACATACTTATTTTTTTTGAAAATCAATAATGGAGGGATAGAATAATTTTTTAAGAATGGATTTGGCATGTGTTTCGGTTAAATTTTGTTTCCATTGTTATTTACAATTTCATACTTATAAATTATTTTATAAAGTTTATTTGAAATTAAAATGCAAAAATTAAATTAATTCAAAACTACGTTCTTAATTTTTTATACGCATTGATCAGTCCATTTGTTGAGGAATCGTGAGAAGTAATTCTTTGATTATTTTCTAATTCCGGCAAGATTTTTTTGGCTAATTTTTTTCCTAATTCTACGCCCCATTGATCGAAACTATAAATATTCCAAATGATTCCCTGCACAAATATTTTGTGTTCATATAAAGCGATCAATTCGCCTAAAGTAAATGGAGTTATTTTGGTGATTAAAAATGAGTTCGTTGGTTTGTTGCCTTCAAATTCTTTGAATGGAATCAAACTTTCCGGTACGTTTTCAGCTTTTAGTTCCTGCCGATTTCTGCCATTCATCAACGCTTCTGTTTGAGCAAAGAAATTTGACAATAAAATTTTATGATGCTCTCCCATTGGATTGTGGCTGATGGCTGGCGCAATAAAATCAGAAGGAATAATTGGCGTTCCTTGGTGTAATAACTGGTAAAAAGCGTGCTGGCCATTGGTTCCCGGCTCACCCCAAATAACAGGGCCGGTAGAATAAGTTACTCTTTTCCCGTTTCGATCCATGTGCTTCCCATTGCTTTCCATATTTCCTTGTTGAAAATAGGCGGGAAAACGATGCATATATTGATCATAAGGAAGAATTGCTTCGGATTGAGCGCCAAAAAAATCAATGTACCAAAGACTGATCAAGCCCATCAAAATCGGAATGTTTTTTTCAAAAGTTTTTTCTTTGAAATGCATGTCCGTTTCATAAGCACCTTTTAACAATTCTTCGAAATTACGATAGCCAATTGTCAATGCGATTGATAAACCAATGGCGCTCCACAGACTATATCGGCCGCCAACCCAATCCCAGAAAACAAACATATTTTCTTTATCAATTCCAAAATCTTCCACACCTTTTTCATTGGTGCTTAAAGCAACAAAATGTTTGGCAACCGCTTTGTTATCCTTAGCATTTTTTAAAAACCAATCTCTTGCAGAGTGAGCATTGGTCATAGTCTCCTGCGTTGTAAACGTTTTTGAAGCGACCAAAAAAAGAGTTTCGTCAGGCGTGATCTTTTTTAAAACTTCAGCAAGATCAGTCCCGTCAATATTGCTTACAAAATAAGGTTGGATGTCCTTTTTCCAATAAGGTTTTAAAGCTTCTGTCACCATCACCGGCCCCAGATCACTGCCGCCAATTCCCATGTTGACAATGTATTTTATTTTTTTTCCACTGTAGCCCTTCCATGTGCCATTTTGAATTTTCTCACAAAATTTTCTCATGTGCTCCCATTCTTTTTTTACTTCCGGCATCACATCTATTCCTTCTGAAAAAACCGGCTTTCCTGAAAAATTTCTAAGCGCAGTATGCAATACCGAACGGCCTTCCGTCTCGTTGATCAATTCGCCAGTAAACATAGCTTTAATAGCCTTTTGTAATTCGCATTCGTTAGCCAGTTCCAGTAGAAGCTTTTTTGTTTCATCATTGATAATATTTTTAGAAAAATCACAAATAATATCAGTGACGGCAAAGGAATATTTTTTAAACCTTTCCGCATCTTCAACAAAAAGATCTTTTATGGAAATTTGTTTCATTTCTTTAAAATGATCCTGTAATTTTCTCCAGGCAACAGTTTTTGTGGGATTTACTTTTGGAAACATCGAATGAAAATTTTATTATGACAAAGTTAAATAGGATAAGGGTTAAAAAATATCTTTCTGAAAACGCAATCGGGAATTTTTTTTTATTACGGCATGCTTACTTTAAAAAAACTAAAATAGAAATTGCAATTTTTTATTAGTTTACTACGAAAGTGATTAATGAATTTTAAAATTCAGATTCATCCGCCATTTATCTACATGGATTTATTTCCAGAAACAGGATTTGTAAAAAAAATATAACCAAAAAGTATAGCGAATATCGAATAGATAATTGCTGCAATCCAAATGCAAGGTTGTGTAGCGCTACTAAATGATAATTTAATTAAAGCTAATCCACCTATCATAAAATGAGTGAAGTTGCCAATGGCAACCGGTCTGCTGTAAATGCCTCCAATTAAATTTGCTTTAGCTGTCCAATTAATCATTGCAAAACCAAAATAGAGAGACCCAAGAATTTGTATAATTATGGAATTATTTTCTCCGTAACCTAAATAGCCCGAAATCTCTTTCGGGAAAAAAGAGAAGGCAATTCCAGCCATTCCTAAAATAATTGAACTGGCGGACATAAGCAGTTTTGTATTCACCGGATTTATTAATTTATATCTGATTAATTTTTCGTTCTTTTTTATCCCAAAGTTTATTCCTTAAAGCTTTTCAATTACTCCAATAGTTTTTTGTACCATTTCTTCACTTACATCCAAATGCAACACCATCCTGATTTGTGTCGAAGAAATAGTGCTTACC
>JBEPVG010000087.1:0-7109 GCA_041691175.1 Chitinophagaceae bacterium | reverse complement strand
GCCTGAAGCTGTGAAATTGAAATAACAAGGATAAGGATTGTAACATATACCATTATAATCCAAACCGACACTGACTTTTACTGTATTCCCCTTCTTAATACGGTTGCCATATGCAAGAGATAAAGTAATTCCAGAATGGGGAAAAAAATCAAGAATTAAGCTTCCTAATAAAATTCCGGCAGCGCCGCCTATAGTCAATAATGGCGCTAAAGTTCCACCGGAAGTTCCACTACCAAGCGCAATCGCCCACGAAATAAATTTAAATATGCATAAAGCAAAAACAACTTTTAAAGTTAATGAGCCGGATAAAATATCTGTAATATTTTCGTATCCCACTCCCAGCGTGCGGGGCGCGAAATATCCGATCATTCCTACAAAAAGACCACCAATGGCCGGCCACCACATCCAATGAACCGGCAGTTTTTCAAAACCATCTTCAATATAGTAAACGATCTTGGTAGTAACCACAGAAATAAATCCCATAATAATGCCCAAAATACTGTAGGTAAAAAGTGCAGTATTGGACGGAGTTTCTATCAAATGGCCAACGGGAAAAACAGGGCCGGCACCAAAAAGGAAATGATGCCCTGCCGCGCCGGTAATACACGCTAAAGCCACGGGTATCATAGAGCGGGGAGAAAATTCAAATAGCAATAATTCTATTGCTAAAAATATCCCGGCAATCGGTGTTCCAAATATGGCAGCCATACCAGCCGTGGCGCCGGAGGCCAGTAAAATTTTTCGTTCATTGTTTGAAATCCTGGCAACCTGTCCCAGCGCCGAACCCAAAGCTCCTCCGGTAGCGATAATCGGGCCTTCAGCACCAAACGGGCCACCAGTACCGATTACAATTGCTGAAGAAATTGGCTTGAGATAAGTAATGGTTGGCTTTATTTTACTCTGATTGGTCAGTATTTGTTCCATCGCTTCTGGAATTCCATGACCACGAATTGCTTTAGAACCATATAATGCCATAAATCCTACAATCAAACCGCCTATGGCCGGAATAATAATTACCCACCATCCCAAGGCATTATCTGCCGGTGTTACATGTTCAATCGAAAACTTGCCGTAAAAGGAAACATTAGTAATAAAATAGATGAGGTAAATTAAAAATTTGGCGATAAAACTAATAGCAATTGCTATTATAATTGCCATGGAAGCAATGGTTAAAAGTCTTTTTTTGTTTTGGGTAAATTGAGGCCTGATATTTTCCGCCTCTAAAGTGGGCTTTAGAGAAATTGCAATGGGAATTCCGTCAGTAAAAATATTTTTTTTGATCATTCGGCTTTTATCAATTTGGCATCATTCGATGGCGGCAAATTTATGTTCTGCATGTATAAAACCCAAATAGTATTTAGCATCTTCAGGAAATAGGAATTATCTATAAATGTTGGTTCACTATAAATGTTTTTAAAAATTCCGATATCTTTCGCACACGATTTGAAACCTGCCAGCGCTGATAATGCGATATTTAATTAATAAATTTGCGGGGCTTTAAAACTAAATCCACACATGCAAAAAATCATTTTAATTACCGGTGGCGCGGGCTTCATCGGATCACATCTTACGCGGTTATTTGTAAATAAATATCCGGATTATTTACTTGTGAATCTGGATAAACTCACTTATGCTGGAAATTTGGCCAACTTAAAAGATATTGAAAATAAATCGAATTACACTTTTGTAAAAGGTGATATTGAAGACTTGAATTTGGTAAAATCCCTTTTTGAAAAATATCAGTTTACAGGAGTCATTCATTGCGCCGCCGAAAGTCATGTAGATCGTTCTATCACGGATCCTTTGGCGTTTGTGAAAACAAATGTTTTGGGAACAGTATCTTTGTTGCAGGTCGCGAAAGAAGCGTGGAAAAATAATTACGAAAGAAAATTATTTTATCATATTTCTACTGATGAAGTTTATGGCAGTTTAGGTGAAGAAGGTTTTTTTACAGAAGATACCGCCTATGATCCACGAAGTCCGTATTCTGCGTCCAAAGCCTCTTCCGATCATTTTGTGAGCGCATTTTATCATACATTTCATTTGCCGGTTATTATTTCTAATTGTTCCAATAATTACGGCCCGTTTCATTTCCCCGAAAAATTAATTCCACTTTGCATCAATAATATTATTAATAATAAACCACTGCCAATTTATGGAAAAGGTTTAAATGTGCGCGATTGGCTTTATGTAGAAGATCATGTGAACGCGATTGACACTATTTTTCATAATGGCAAAGTGGGTGAAACATATAATATTGGTGGCCATAATGAATGGGCAAATATTGACATTATAAAAGAACTGTGCAGGCAAATGGATGAAAAATTAGAGCGCGAAAATGGAACTTCAGAAAAACTGATCACCTTTGTCAAGGACAGAGCTGGCCATGATTTGCGCTACGCAATAGACGCTTCAAAATTAAAAAATGAATTGGGATGGAAGCCTTCACTTCAATTTGAAGAAGGTTTATCAAAAACCATAGATTGGTATTTAAACAATGAAAAATGGCTGAATGATGTAACCAGCGGTTCATATCAGAATTATTATGAAAAACTTTATGGAAACTAATTCAGAGAACCATGGTCTGATGCAAGATCTGCCGGAATATAGTCTAGTAAAATCTACCGCCAATGATGCTGAATTGCAGAAGGTGAAAGAGATTTTTATATTTCATGGGTTTGATCGTAAGCTCGAGGGCTTGCAATGGGTACATCAGCAAAATTTATATCACACTAACACTCTCTATTTTGCCATTCATAAAAAAACAAGTGAAGTAGCAGCAATTTTAGGTGCCATACCTGTTAATATGGTTTACAAAGATCAGGTTGTGCTTTCTATTCAATTAATTGATGCACTGACACATAGTAATCACCGTTATAAAAAACTGTTCTACTCTTTAGTTTACAATGTTGAAAAAGACTCCAAAACACTCAATTATCAACTGGTTTATGGTATTCCAAACGAAGATTCGCTACATAATTATATACATAAATTAGCATTCACCTACTTTGGGGAAGTCCCTTTCCTAATTAAGCCGATGGGAATATCTTACGTGGTTAAGAAAATTTTAAAAAGGAGTGCTTCAATCGACCCCCAGGAAATAAATTGTAAAATTGATGCCACCAAAGAATTTTCATTTAAGAATAATTTTTCTATTAAATTCATTGGCAGATTTCAGGAGGATTATGATAAGCTATGGGCGAAAGTGTTTCCAAAAATAACAATAGGAATTAACAGGGATGCAGCATATATGAATTGGAGGTATGTAGAGAAGCCCGGAGAAGATTATTCCCGGTATGGATTTTATGAAAATGAAATTTTAGAAGGAATCGTAATTTTTGCATTAAAGAATAAGCACGGTGGGAAGATTGGTTATCTTATGGAAATATTATTCAATCCTGAAAATGAAGATGCCGGAAATGAACTTTTGAAGTTTTGCTCTAAAGTTTTGAAAAAAAATAAAGCCGATTTAATTCTTGCTTGGTGCTTCCCGCATTCATTTAATTATTTTTGCCATCGAAAAGCAGGATTCTTTAAATTTCCTGAAAAGATAAGACCTCAAAAATTAGGAATAGTCGTTAAATCATTAAACATTGTTCCTGCGGAAAATATTTATAATATAAAAGATTGGTTTTTTAGTTATAGTGATTCAGATACTGTTTAAAAAGATTTCGAAGATTTAAAGCTTTAATTTATCTGTTTTAAAACTTTAATCATAAAATAAGAATTTATGAAGGGAATTATTCTCGCAGGCGGCAGTGGAACAAGGTTGTATCCCATTACAATGGGTATCAGCAAGCAATTAATGCCGATTTATGACAAGCCGATGATCTATTATCCTTTGTCAACTTTAATGTTGGCGGGGATAAGAGAAATTTTAATAATTACAACTCCTGAAGATCAGCAACAATTCAAAAGATTACTTGGAGATGGAAGCCAATGGGGTTGCGAACTTCATTATGAAATCCAGGAAAAACCAAACGGGCTTGCACAAGCATTTGTAATTGGCGAAAAATTTATTGGAAAAGAGGCTGTTGCCCTGGTTTTGGGGGATAATATTTTTTATGGAAGCCGGTTTTCACATTTATTGCAACAATCCGCTAATCCGGATGGCGCGGTTATTTTTGCATACCCGGTTAGCGATCCGGAAAGATATGGTGTGGTGGAGTTTGATAAAAATAATATTGCAATAAGTATAGAAGAAAAGCCAAAAAGTCCAAAATCAAACTATGCGGTTCCCGGTTTATATTTTTATGATAATTCTGTGGTAGAAATTGCAAAAAATATAGCTCCTTCTCCAAGGGGGGAATATGAAATAACCGATGTAAACAGAAAATACCTGGAGGATAAAAATTTAAAAGTCGCTGTGTTGGATCGAGGTTTTGCGTGGCTTGATACCGGCACTTTTGAATCGCTGCATGACGCATCTGAATTTGTTAGAGTTATTGAGAAGCGACAGGGATTTAAAATCGGTTGCCTTGAAGAAATCGCTTATAGAATGCATTTTATTGGGAAAGAACAATTGATGAATCTTGCGAAAAAATTTGAAAAAAGTGGTTACGGTAAATATTTAAAAAATATAGAAAAATAAAATCGGGATATGAGTTATTATGTTCATCCTAGTTCCATTATTGACGATAATTGCACGATTGGTGAGGGTACAAAAATTTGGCATTTCAGCCATATAATGTCAGGCGCTGTGATTGGTAAGAATTGCAACCTTGGCCAAAATGTTGTCGTTTCTCCGAAAGTGATTTTGGGAAATAATGTTCGTGTTCAGAACAATGTGAGTATTTATGAAGGCGTTGTATGTGAAGACGATGTTTTCCTGGGCCCGAGCATGGTTTTAACCAATGTCATTAATCCACGAAGTGCTGTGAGTCGCAAAGATCAGTATAAAAAAACGTTGATAAGGAGAGGCGCGAGCATTGGCGCAAACGCAACAATAGTTTGTGGAAATACGATTGGAGAGTTTGCTTTTATTGGCGCGGGCGCGGTAGTTACAAAAGATGTTCCCGCATTTGCATTGATTGTAGGAAATCCCGGAAGGCAAAAAGGATGGATGAGTGAATATGGACATAAATTGAATTTTAATTTTAAAAATATTGCCGTTTGTCCAGAAAGCAAACAAGAATATTTATTAGAAAATAATAGTGTAAAAAGAATAAAATAGATGACTAAAAATTTTGCATTGATTGGCGCTGGCGGATATATTGCGCCACGCCACATGAAGGCGATAAAAGATACGGGAAACAAGCTGATAGCAGCTTTAGATAAAAATGATTCTGTTGGAATATTGGATAGCTATTTTCCCGAAGCTGACTTTTTTACGGAGTTTGAACGATTCGACCGGCATATTGAAAAACAAAAACGCAAAGGAATAAAAACAGATTTTGTAAGTGTTTGCAGCCCAAATTATTTGCATGATTCTCACATTCGTTTTGGGTTGCGTGTAGGGGCCGATGTGATATGCGAAAAACCGGTTGTGTTGAATCCCTGGAATATTGATGCACTCGCAGAAATAGAAAAAGAAACCGGAAATAAAATATTCACCATTTTGCAGTTGCGATTGCATCCGGCAATTGTTGCTTTGAAAGAAAAAATTGCGACAGAACCAGAAGGCAAAAAGCACCAGGTAGATTTGGATTATATCACCAGCCGGGGTCATTGGTATTATGCAAGCTGGAAAGGCGACATTCAAAAAAGCGGTGGAATTGCTACCAATATTGGTGTACATTTTTTTGATATGTTGATGTGGATCTTTGGAAACGTCAAAGAAAACAGGATAATAGAACATACACCTTCCACAGCTTCTGGGATTTTGGAATTGGAAAAAGCAACAGTGAATTGGCGGTTGAGCATAGATGCAAATACTTTGCCCCCAGAAATAAAAATTGAGGGTAAACGCACTTACCGGGCACTAAATATTGACGGCGAATCTTTTGAATTCAGCGAGGGATTTACAGAACTACATACCAAATCTTATGAGAATATTTTAGCTGGAAAAGGATTCCGACTGATGGAAACCAGGCGTTCCATAGAGGTCGTACATCAGATAAGGAATTTTAAAAAATAAGTGTTTCTGTTTTCTGATAAATCTTAATCTCAAATTTGTAGTAAACAAACAAATAATAGAAATTCTCATTTAGCCTTTTTTTAATAAAATCACTCCCGTCATTATTTTACAATCATTTCACTTATATTACAGTAGCAAAAGGACTTTTGTGTAAAATATTATTACCTTCGCAAACGATTTTTGCCGCCCTCAATACATATTGCCAACGAAACTTTAAACGAAGAAATAAATGAAAATAGTAAAGAGAGTACTATTTGTTTTGTTAACCATACTTTTCTGTTCAAACCAGTTGCATGCTCAAAGTAATTTTTTTGATACCCAGGATTTAAGTCAGGTTAATATTGATGATTTAAGTGACAGCCAAATTCTTTCATTGTATAATAAAGCTATTGAATCAGGTATTTCTGAAACGAAATTATATAAATTGGCCGAAGAAAAAGGATTGCCGGATGCAGAAATTGTAAAACTGAAGGATAGATTAGAAAGCATTAATTCTGGGAAAAAAATAATCCGGAAAAATAATCCGGAGAAATCGGACCAAACAGATGATGAATCTTTTAAAGAACCGCATCCTTATGATACCTCAGGAATAAAGAGAAATTTTCAAAAGTTTAAAAATGATGAATCGATTTTTGGCTCTGAACTTTTTACCACAAGCAGCACCGTTTTTGAACCAAACTTACGTATTCCAGCGCCGGTTGGTTATGTTTTAGGGCCTGATGACGAGATTGTAATTTCGGTATATGGGTTCAGTGAAAAAAAATATAATTTGACGATTAACGAATCCGGAGAAATCTATATTCCCAATGTGGGCCCGGTTTATATAAGTGGCTTGAGTATAGAAGCAGCAACTGATAAAATAAAATCAAAACTGGCTTCCACGATATACACTGCGATCAATTCCGGAAAAACCAAAGTTTTGGTAACTCTTGGTAAAATACGCAGTATTCGTATAACTGTTATTGGCCAGGCGAAAAAACCTGGGACTTTTACCGTTTCCTCTCTTACAACTCTTTATCTGTCTCTTATACAC
>JBEPVG010000086.1:0-7161 GCA_041691175.1 Chitinophagaceae bacterium | reverse complement strand
CATCTTGCCCATGCAGAAATGGTTCAAAAGAGTCTTCAATAATAAAATATTAAAAGTGTTGGGAACTGTTTTGTTTTGATTGTTCCCAATACTTTTTTTTGTTCCGATAAATCCCTCATTTGAGAACTTATTCAAAATCTATCTGCTAGATCTTGTCCAACTGATTCTTTTTAGTTCAATAATTCCTTTTCTTTATCTATAATCTTTTTATAACGTTTCTCACTATTTATATAATTAAAATGAGTAGAGGAAATGCCGGCGATAATTGAAATTGCAATTAAAAGATAGATGAGATTTGGACCTCCATTTTCCCACAGATTCGTAAATAATTTGGTTAGAAAAAAAATTACCAGGAAAGAAACAACTGACCAGGCGACACAATACAATAAATAATATTTCCATTTTGGGCCACTTTTTTGTTCGCGCCATTGTTCCACAAAATGTCTTTCAGAGCTCGTTAGCATTGTTTTGTTTGAGATTATTTATTTATAAAAATTCAGTTGAAATTCCATTTACAGTAAACGAACAAACAATGTGGATTTCTGTTTTTTAAAATCGTAATTTGTAATTTATTCTGCCATTATTTCTTTTGCCACTCTAATGACATCCTCCACATTTGGCTTGCTAAAATAATCGCCGTCGCTTCCATAAGAAGGCCTGTGATCCTTCGCTGTAAGCGTTCTTGGAGCCACATCAAGCCAGCGATATCCGCCCTGTTCTTCCATCACTTTGTTAAACATATAAGCAGTAGCCCCACTGGGAACATCTTCGTCAATAAACACAATGCGATTGGTTTTCTTTAAAGAACTAAGAATAGAATGATGAAGGTCAAAGGGCAATAAAGTTTGGACGTCTATTACTTCGCAACTAATATTATTTTTATCAAGTGTTTCTGTGGCCTCAAGAACAATACGCAAGGTAGAACCATAAGAAACCATAGTAATGTCTGTTCCTTCTTTTACAATTTCGGGAACGCCTAAGGCTACCCGAAAGTGAATTAAATTAGAGGGAAGCTTTTCTTTAAGCCTGTATCCATTCAGGCATTCAACGATCAGGCCAGGATCATTGCTTTCTAATAAAGTGTTGTACATCCCCACAGCCTGTGTCATATTCCTGGGCACACAAACATACATTCCGCGCAGCGCGTTTATGATCATTCCCATCGGTGATCCGCTATGCCAGATTCCTTCAAGTCGATGACCTCTTGTACGAACAATTAATGGAACACTTTGCTGTCCTTTTGTACGAAAATGAGTCGTGCAAACATCATCGCTCAGGGGTTCCAATCCGAAAAGTAAATAATCAAGATATTGTATTTCAGCAATTGGGCGCAATCCTCGCAAAGCCAGACCTATTCCCTGCCCCATGATCGTAAGTTCCCGAATGCCGGTATCAAAAATTCTTTCTTTGCCGTACTTATCCTGCAAGCCACTAAAGCCCTGGTTTACGTCGCCAATGTGGCCAAGGTCCTCGCCAAAAGCAATCACTTTTTTATTATGTGCAAATAATTCATCAAAATATTTATTGAGAATTTCAAAACCATTTACAAGTGCAGCATCTTCATTAAAAGTGACTGCAACCGGCTCAACTTTTAACGCAGATTTCGGCCCTTCGTTATAAAGATGGCTATTAAATAATTCTTTGTTTTCTTCTAATAATTTTTGATAATAATCTTTCAATTTCTGAACATCCCCTGATGGCGAAACAAGGTTAATAACGGTTGCCAGTGTTTTCATTACATCCCTGCGAACAGGCTCGCGCAAAGAAGAAAGATCTTTGATCCAATTTTCAATTTCAGGATTATTGGCCGAAATTTTTTGCAAAAGCTCAATGGTTTGGGTTACTTGATCTTTTATGGGATTGATATATTTTTCCCAGGCATTTTGTTTGCATTCTTTTACATAACGTTTTGCATTATCCTCGATGTCGTTTAATTCATTTTCATCAGCAAGTGTATTGCCAATGATCCAGTCGCGCATTTGTTTTTTCCCATCCCATTCTTTTTCCCACGCCAGTCTTGCAGGGCTTTTGTAACGTTCATGGCTACCCGAAGTTGAATGGCCTTGTGGCTGAGTCAGTTCTTCTACATGAAACAAAGCAGGCGTGTGTGTTTCACGAATATTTTTTATTGCGTCGTCAAGTATTTCGCACATACCGGCATAATCCCAACCTTTCAGTTTATAAATATTTATTCCGTTTGTATCTTCTTTTTTTTGCAAACCACTTAGTGCTTTAGAAATGGAAGATTTAGTAGTTTGATATTCTTTTGGGACAGAAATTCCATAACCATCATCCCACACGAAAACGGCCAACGGAATTTGCAAAACACCGGCTGCATTCATCGTTTCCCAAAAATGTCCTTCAGAGGTGGAAGAATCGCCAATCGTACAAAAACAAACTTCATTTCCAAAATCACTTAAATTTTCCAGGTCATGCAAAATATCAACTTCCCTGAAAACTTTTGATGCAAAAGCCAGTCCCAGAGCACGCGGCATTTGACCGGAAGTAGGCGCCACATCAGCAGAAACATTTTTTTTATTTGCAAGATCAAGCCAGTTGCCATTTTCATCCACAAATTTGGTAGCAAAATGCGCATTCATTTGTCGCCCCGCGCTGAAAGGTTCATTCTTTATATCGGGATCCGCATAAAGCTGCGCAAAAAATTGTTCAATCGTTGCCATTCCGCTGGCAAACATAAAAGTCTGATCACGATAATATCCTGACCTAAAATCTCCGGGCATAAAAAACTTTGCCATCGCAATTTGAGCCACCTCTTTTCCATCGCCAAAAATGCCAAATTTTGCTTTTCCCGTAAGTACTTCTTTTCTACTTAATAAACTTGTTTCCCGACTTTCGCAAACCACTTTGTAATCTTTTAAAACTTCCTGCCTGAATTTTTCAAATGAAAGATTTTCTAAAAGGTTTTCTTCACTGATTTGATTGGTATCCATGAGGCAAAAATATTAATAATGAGCGATGAATGTTAAAAATGTCAAAACGCCTGCACAATTTGCAACCATCTACGGCGTTTTAGTATCTTTGAAATCGTTTAAGCTGAAAAAATGAAAAAAGTATTTATAGTTATTTGTTGCTTTGCCTTTACTATCGCGGCCAGCGCTCAAACATCCGTTACTAAAGTAAACAAAAAGTATAAAACAGCCGCAACAAAATCTTCAACAAAAAAAGTTGATGTAATTGCAAACTCCGAAACTCCTACCGAAAGTCTTACTTTAAAAGAAAATGATTTTGATTTTGGAAAAATTCCACAGGGTAAACCGGTCACTCACATTTTTGAATTTACGAACACAGGCAATCAGCCATTTGCACTAAACAATGTTCAGGCAAGCTGCGGTTGCACTACACCCGAATGGAACAAAGATACAGTGGCAGCGGGCGCTAAAGCAATTATAACTGTTGGTTACAATGCAGCAAATGAAGGCCCCTTTAATAAATCTGTAACGATAACTTACGATGATAATCATACAAAACAAATAATTATTAAAGGCGAAGTTTGGAAAACGCCTACAACTTCTGCACCGGTTAATACTACTTTAAACTCTTTAAAAAACGAACAATAAATTTTAAACAAAACTCATCATGAAAAAATTATTATTAGCAGCTTTGGTACTTACGTCCACTTCATTATTCGCTCAAAAAAAAGCAGATGATATTGCGAAATTGAATGTAGAAACGTTCGATTTTGGAAAAGTAAAACAAAACGTTCCGCCTACTGCAACCATCATCGTTACTAATATTGGTACGGAGCCATTGATCATTGATCAGGCTACTCCTTCTTGCGGATGTACCGTTTCTGATTATACAAAATCACCAATCGCTCCGGGAAAAACAGGAACAATTACAGCAACTTATAATGCTGCAGCTGTTGGCCCTATCAATAAAACCCTTACTGTAAAATTTGCAGGCGCTGATGATGCAAAATTCGTCAAACTCACCGGTGAAGTTTTGGCTCCGACAGCGTATGATGCTTTAAAGACAAATAGCAGCGCTGCGAAAACCAAGAAAGATAAGAAGCCTGTACATTCGTCAGCAAAATCATAAAAATATATTTTTTATAAATTCTGTTTGCCATCATATAAGATGACAAACAGAATTTTTTTTTGTAAAAGAATTTCCGCTTACCAATTAAACCTTATGGTTTACAATAGTTGATAAAATCGCAATTTTATGGCCTGCCTTTTAAATGTGAAATTGCAGTAAATCAACAAATAATTAAGATTTCTATTTTTTTCAAGTTTCAAAGTAATATTTTCTTTATTCTAAAAAAATATATAACTTATGCATTAATATATTTTTTTTAAAACCTAAAATCATCAACATTGAAAAAGTTAATCGCGATTATAATTATTACCTCATTTATTGGTGGATGCAACAGTGGTTCTTCAGATACACAAACAACCAAAGATTCTTCCATGAACATGACATCAACCGATACTATGTCCACTTCCATGTCGCCTATGGCAGAAGGAACGGTCGGAATGAGAGTAGGTAAAATGATGGTGATGAGGTCCGGAGAATGGAAGATTATGAGTCAGCCAGTTACTTGTAGCGATGGATGTAAAGTAATGCCCAATGGCGAGGTCATCATGAAAAACGGAGATAAAATGATGTTGAAAGAGAGCGAAACAGTTGATAAAGATGGCCACATGATGGATGCCAGTGGAAAAATGATGATGGATGAAAAAATGGATATGAATGATTCGATGAAGTAAGCATTTTTTTAATTGGCTTTTATTCAACAGCTTTTAGATTCTTTTTATCTAACCATCCACGGGTAGATTGCCCATTTTTATTTACATAAACTACGTATACAAAACCATTTTCCTCTGCGGTTGGAACTATTACCAAATCGTGTCGTGGCTGAAGATAAAAAGTTTTTCGTTTGCCAGAATCAGGCGCATAATAGAACCATGCTTTATCTATAACGGTATATTGTTGTGAAGAATCAGACGCAGATTTATTTACAGGACTATTTGCCGCAGGCAACATCTCTTTTACGACCTTAGTTTTTTTGGGGTTTGGTTGTTCAGGTTTTGGTTGGATTGTTGAAATATCAGGAGACATTTTAGAAATGGATTTAGCCGAGTCGGCAATCGCAGCAGCTTGAGGATACAGTTTATTATTATCATTAAAATATTTCAAATAAAACCAACCTCCAGCAATAATCAACACCAGTATTACGAGAATTGCAGGGAGCAATTTCCTCTTTCGTTTTGGTTCTTCAAGAGGAGCGGCGACTTCAAAAAAATCCTGTAGACTTTCTTTTTTTGTGGCAACAATTGTATCGCTTTCAGTCGCCTCAGCTTCATTAGATTCTTGAAGCATATTATCTGGTTGGCCGACTGCGGAAATCAATTTGTAATCATTAAAATTCAGATTATAATTATTGGTTTTAATATCATACTCATTTATAAAAAAGCTGTTCCGGTTCGAGGAGTCTTTTCGATTCTTCCAATTATCCAGTATGAGATTTATCTGGTTTTGTTCCTCCGAAATGAGTATTTCATTTGATTCCGGATTTTTGATTGTTTCGTTAATTGTGCGCTTTTTTTTGGGCTTTTCCATTTTGCAAAACCACACCTGGCTTGTAGTTTCTAACGACAGTTTATTAAAAATAAGAATGCCGGCTGCCGAAAAAGATTTGCTATTTGGAAATAAATGAATCACGCCTTCGAGGTTGGAATTATCCACAATTTCTTTACGAACGTTTTGAATTTCAGGAAGATTATTTTTTAAAAGTTTTTCCGGAACCAAAACAACGGCGCGGCTGCCTGCTTGCAAATTTTTTACGATCTCATTTAATAAAATAATTTCGTTTTCTACACTACCTGGTTGCGGTGCATTCTCTTCTGGGATAATGTTGTCTTCAACGCCTTTTAGTAATAAATCAGAAATAAAGAGTGTCGGTTTTTTGGTAAAATTTACTTCTGTGGAAGATGAAATTTGCAGATCCGGCTCATTAATTCCATGCAATATCATACGCATGGCTGCTACACGGAGTTGGCTGGCATTAGATCCCAGGCCTTTAAATCTTGAAGAAATATCCTGTTTAAAAGTTGAGTTTTTATTTTTAATATATTCCGCAGCATTTATTAGAAGACTTCCGTTTCCTGCAGAAAAATCACAAATAATATCCTCAGTAACGGGATCTGAAATGGAAATCATTAAACGCGAAATAAATTGTGGAATAAATTGTGGTTCCTTCTGCGTTTTTTCTGCTTTATTCAACAGATATTCCACAATAGCTGATTGAGTAGCTGCGTCGCAGGAAACAATTAAATTAATAATTTGAATAACATTCAAAAGTAATTTGGGAGTAGGTTTCAGCAATAATGGCGATCTGAAAAATTGGTTATATAAAAAACCAGATTGACCATATTCGCTCATCAAGTCAATAATTCCAAACTGTTTTGTAAAAAGATCATGGATACTTTGAGCATCTATATCTTTAAACATGGACCAGGTAAATTGTTCAATTTCCTTGGTAGGAATAAAATGTGCAGATTTAAAAGATGAGAGATTTTTGGTGATCAAATCGCGGTCATCTAATTTTTTAATAAAGAAAATATAACTGATCAGATCAAGAATAGCGATGGGTCTTAAATTGCTAACAGGCCAGCAATTATTCCATTTCTCATCAATTATTTTTTTTAAATTTATAGTAAGCATAATTATCAAAAAAAGAATCTTATAAACAAAAAACTTTGCTAAAAAATTTTTTCTTGTCAAGATCGGTTAATTTACCGGCACAGATTCTAAAATTAATAAAAACTTAACTGATAAACATAACTAAAAGGATTTTTTCATTAAAAATATAGTAAAAAATCATTCTACATTAGTAATATTGCTTTTACAGTAAATGAACAAATAAGCAAAAATCTGATTTTAAAAAAGAGATAATTTGTTTCGATAATCTCAACATTAGCAGCACAGAAAATGAATAGAGAATATTTAATTCAACAAATCAAAGAAAAGAAATCTTATTTATGTGTGGGATTGGATACAGATTTTGAAAAAATTCCTGATCATCTAAAGGGCTTTCCTGATTCAATTTTTAAATTCAATAAACAAATAATTGACTCAACAAAAGATTTGTGTGTGGCTTATAAAATCAATACTGCCTTTTACGAAGCACTCGGGGGA
>JBEPVG010000085.1:0-7224 GCA_041691175.1 Chitinophagaceae bacterium | reverse complement strand
AAACAATGGTCAGGGACACAATTCGGTGCTATTTTTTCCACCATGGGAATTGCATCTCTGTTCATGCCTTCTATCGCTGGAATTATCGCTGATAAATGGGTGAATGCAGAAAAACTATACGGCATTTTTCAGATCTGTGGAGCGATCGTACTTTTCACAATTCCGATGATCAACGATCCTTTCACCATGTTTTGGGTAATGCTTTTAAACATGATATTTTATATGCCAACAATTTCTTTATCAATCGCCGTAGCTTATTCCGCTCTAAAAAGAAACGGGCAGGATGTGGTGATAGATTATCCGCCTATCAGGGTGTGGGGCACGATTGGATTTATTGTTGCGCTTTGGGTTGTCAGCTTGATGCACATGGAAACGACTTCGGGTCAATTTTATGTGGCTTCCATCGCTTCTTTGGTATTGGGGTTTTATGCTTTCTCTTTACCAAAATGCCCACCACTGCTACGTTCTAAAGAAAAGAGATCTTTTACAGATGTTTTAGGCCTTAATTCTTTCCGGTTATTAAAAAATCGTAAAATGGCAATCTTTTTTCTTTTCGCCATGTTACTCGGCGCAGCACTTCAATTGACAAATGCTTACGGTGATACCTTCCTGCACGACTTTGCAAACGTGGATAAATATAATGGAATGATTGCGGTAAAATATCCGGCAATCATCATGAGTATTTCACAGGTTTCTGAAACACTTTTTATTTTGGCAATTCCTTTTTTCTTAAAAAGATTTGGGATAAAAAAAGTGATGCTCATCAGCATGATTGCATGGTTTATCCGTTTCGGATTATTTGCTTATGGCAATCCCGGTGATAGACTTTGGATGATTATTCTGTCTTGTATAGTTTATGGAATGGCGTTCGATTTTTTCAATATTTCAGGTTCACTTTTTGTAGAAACTCAAAGCGATCCTTCGATAAGAGCGAGCGCGCAGGGGCTTTTCATGATGATGACCAACGGAGTTGGAGCCGTTTTGGGAAGTTCAATCAGCGGAATCGTAATTGACCAGTTTTTTACTTACGCGGATAACAGCAAAGACTGGCACGGTATCTGGATTTCTTTTTCGCTGTATGCGTTGATTGTCGCCATTTTATTTGTACTGCTTTTCAAACACAAACATGTTCCTGAATTGATTGAAAATAAATTACATCCATCACCAATAATCAATGAAGAAAAATAGAAATAGTGATTATTTGTTTACCTACTGTTTATTATGAGACGGAAACGTGCCAATGGCTCCTATTAAGAAGTTCATGCAGGGTCTACCAAAGGAAATACAAAATTGAATTATTTGTTTGTTTACTGAATAAAGAACAAATTAATCTTCATACAAAGTTTCTCTCAAAAACTGTTTTCTATAATTAAACGGGCTTGTTTTCCTACGGGAAGAAAACATTTTATAAAAGTGAGACATGTCTCTGAAGCCGCTTTCAAAACAAATGTCAGCAATGCTTTTATCCGTTTCAACCAATTGCTGTGTGGCAAAATTTATCCGGTAATCTATTACAGTTTCAATAAAAGTTTTACGGGTTATTTTTTTAAAATATTTGCAAAAAGCGTTTGGCGTCATCCCGATTTTTTTTGCAGCTTCATTCAACAAAATTTCATCATGAAAATTTTCAACGATATATCCAAAAACTTCATTAATTCGTTCGCGGTTATCATCCGACTGTGGTGTAACAGAGTTTTTTTTATTGAGCAAAACATATTCACGTGACACTGCTAATGTATTTAAAATATTAAGCATAAAAATCAACCTTTTAAATTGATTTTTCTCTTCAAACATCAACGCCATATTTTCTTTAACCTGTTCTTTTATTTTCCCCAGAAATTCAATGCCACACTCGCTCCTTTTTAATAATTTTCTAATAAAACTCAATTCAGGTTTTTCAAAGAAATCTTTTCCTAAAAAATCATAATTGAAGTGAATTACCAACGAAGTAGCCTGGGTTTTTTCCAGCGGGGTTAATTTCCAGCAATGAGGAACCAAAGGTCCCATCAGGACGAGGTCATCACTTTGAAAACCAGTCATATTGTTTCCAACGAAACGTTTCCCTTTTCCCTGAACAATGCTCGTTAATTCAAATTCAGGATGAAAATGAAAAGGTGCAGCAAAACCTTTTTTATCAAATTTCTTTATTAGAAAAGATTCTCGCTCTGCAGCAGTTATTATTTCGAAGGTGGCTTTCGACATTGCTTATTTTGTCTTCTAAATTGATAAAAATCGAAAGTTAGGATAAAATATTCCAATATTTTACCAATTTCATCCTTTTAATTTTCGATAATTTCTCATTCCTTCGCTTTTTTTTATATCCCAGCTATGGAATCCAATAAACAATCTTTGCCCGAACTTAATGACATCAAAAAAATTTCACAAAAACAAATCGAAGAATTTTGAGAAAATGGACACACAATTTTCCCCGGATTATTATCATCTGAAGAGGTAGCAGCTTATCATTCTGTTATTTCAAATGCCGCGCAAAAGTATAATACAGAAAAAAGAAAAATGGAAGACCGCGATACTTACGCACACCGGTTTTACCATTCACAACGCGGCGGGAAATGATTCAGGAATAATGCGGAGAAGTTTTTACGATTATTTATCTGACCGAAGAAACAAGGATTTCTGAACCAAAAAACTTATGGCAAAAGAATGATTTAAAAACATGGTTGATGAATAAAGAAGTTGGAACACCCGTAGATTCTGAATGAATCTCCTGGTTTTATAATTTATAAACTGAACTACTTTTCATAAATAAAAATACCTTTTGAAAAAAATTAATTGCAAAGCCGCCATCACAGATGGCAAAGGAAATTTTTCAATTGAACAAATTGAAATCGAAGAACCGTCATTTGATGAAATTCTGGTAAAAATAAAAGCCTCAGGAATCTGTCATACAGATTATGATTCTTTAAATTGGGGCAAACAAATTGTTCTTGGCCACGAAGGTGCAGGGATAGTTGAAAAAGTTGGCAGAAACGTGAGAAATTTTTCCAAAGGCGATTCAGTCATTTTAAATTGGGCAATTCCATGCGGCCATTGTAATCAATGCAAGAAAGGCAATCAGAATATTTGTGAAAATAATTCACCCGTTACAGGACAAAATAATCGGGGCCACGCTCATTTTGGTGGGTCACTTTTCAATGGTGAAAACATCAATCGTTCTTTTAATCTGGGCACTTTATCAGAATATACTCTGGTAAAGAAAGGCGCAGTAATAAAAAATAGTTCTAGTAAAATGTCCTTTGCTGCCGCAAGTATTATTGGTTGCGGCGTAATGACCGGTTATGGATCGGTAATAAATGCAGCAAAAGTAAAACGCGGAAGTTCCGTCGTGGTAATTGGAGCTGGCAGTGTTGGATTAAATGTGATCCAGGCTGCAAAACTTGCAAAAGCAAAAACAATTATTGTAATTGATGTGAAAGAAAGCCGATTTGAAATGGCGAATAAAATGGGTGCAACCGATACAATTCTCGCAGACCAAAATGACAAAGGATTGTTGAAAGCTGTACAACAGGTAAAAGAAATGTTGGATGGCTATGGAGCAGATTATGCTTTTGAATGTACTGCTGTTCCCGCTTTGGGCGCATCACCTTTGGCAATGATCAAAAATGCGGGCACCGCAGTACAGGTAAGTGGAATTGAAGAAGAAATCTGTTTTGATATGAATTTATTTGAGTGGGATAAAAAATATATGAATCCTTTATACGGAAAATGCAAACCGCAGGTAGATTTTCCGGCAATCATCAATCACTTTGAAAACGGCAGTTTAAAGCTGGAGGAATTAATTACCCAAACTTATTCTTTGTCGCAACTTGACAAGGCTTTTGATGATTTATTGGAAGGCAAAAATGCGAAAGGTGTTATAGAATTTAAATAAAATGAAAGAGTTCAAAACTATTGAAATTTCAAACCCCAGATTTGAAAATGATTTCCTGAGATACATAACCGTTAAAAGCGATTACTTAAAAGGCCGCGGCGACATCTGTGTTTTTGCTCCTCCCGGAATAGAAGATATTTCTTCTTGCCCGCTCATTATTCTTTTACACGGCGTTTATGGAAGTTCATGGAGTTGGGCTTTAAGTGGTGGCGTTCACATTTCGGTTTTAGAACTAATCAGAAAAAAACTAATAGCTCCCGTAACTATTGCAATGCCTTCTGATGGCTTGTGGGGCGACGGTTCAGCATTTCTTCCGCACAATAATTTTAATTTTGAAAAATGGATTGCAGAAGACGTTCCGGCAGCGGTAAAAAAGTGTATCCCAGCCGTGGATGATCAATCAAAACTTTTTATTGGCGGATTATCAATGGGTGGTTTTGGCGCATTGAAAATCGGCGTAAAATATGCGGATATTTTCACCGCAATCGCCGCACATTCTTCTATCACAAATGTCCAACAAATGGAATCATTTGTTGAAGAAAATATAGAAAATTATTTTCAGAAAGATAAATCAGAAGAAGATGTTTTTGCTACCATCTTAAAATATAAAGATCATCTTCCTGCAATAAATTTTGACTGTGGCACTTCAGATTCTCTTTTGGAAAAAAACCGCCTTCTGCATCAACAGTTACTTGAAAATAACATCATGCATGATTATGAAGAATATGAAGGCGGCCATGAATGGGCTTACTGGCAGGAGCATATTATTGATTCAATGCTTTTCTTTTCAAGGTTTTTTAAATAAGAAAAACCTGTCCCATTTGTTTACCACAACATTATTGAATATTCTATAGGGGTTCATTTGAATCCATTGACATTTCTTGATGCATGTTCATCATTTCCATGGCTTCTTTGGGGCCAATATATTCCCAATGTTCAACGGCTTTACCATTTTTAGTTCGTACAACATCCACATTTGTTTCATCAATTGGCGTGTTAGCCGGCATGCCCATAAATTCACTATTAGTAGTACCTGTAAATCTTGATAAAGAAAAATGATAATCTCCGTCAGTGGCGTTGGCAATAGATTGCATCGAAATGTTACTAATGTGATCGTGCATTTGCATAAACATTTTTTTTACCGCATCAATACCGGTAACATCACCGTGCATTGTATGGTCAACAATGTTTGCATCAATAATCTGATCAAGATTACTCATATCACCGGTTTCAATCGCGTGATTAATTTTCATGGTGTTTGTTTTGCCTAAATTAGCATCAGACGCACCTTGTGCTTCACAAATCATGATGCAAAAAATAACCCCAACGATAGTTAGAAATAAACTTTTCATTTTTTTTGATTTTTGAAGTGAATAAAATTACTAACGGTGGTAGAAAGAGGAAAACAATCTTGTAATGAAGAGGAAGTTGCTAATAAGAATTGAGTTCTTTGGAATATGGATTTCTAAAGATAGAATACTTTTTTAATTTAAAACAAATATTATTTGGGCAGTTTTTACCAAAATGGATTTCAACGAAATTTGTTCATTTACTGAAAAAATCTCTTGATTTAAAACCGGTGTTAGCCTATAGAATTTAAATTTGTAATTTTTGTTTGTTTACTGCAAAGTCAATAAACTGCAACCTCTTAAATCGCTCAAATCTCTTCTTCCCAAAACTTCAAATGTGTTGTTTTTATAAATTTTTCCCACATCATCGGTAGCGATAAAACTACAAGAATACAAATTGGCGAGGTCGATAATATTGAGCAATCCGTTTACTGGCTTTTCTGTCGTTGGTGTGGCAATTATTGCGAAAGGATCATTGTATTCACGCACCAAAACCTTCATCCACGGCGGCGTTTGAAACAATCCGTTTCCTTTGGAATATGCCTGCGATAATAATTCAGTCATTCCATATTCCGAGTGAATTGTTTTCAATCCCAATTTATTTTTTAAAATTTCATGCACTTCTTCGCGCGTTATTTCTTCTCTTTTTCCCTTCATACCACCCGTTTCCACTACAACGGTATTTTGTAATTTCATAGGATGCTTTTCTGCAAAATCAAGCAGCGCATAAGTAACGCCAATCAGCAAAGTTGGCTGTTCAATAATTTCATTATGAACCAATGCCTGGTAAAGCTTTTGATGATCATTCAAATAAAATCCACTGTAAGAATTATTGCTTCTTTTGATCAGTTCATTGACCATTTCGACCAGGGAAGAATTACCTCTTTCAAGATAGCCCGGCAATAAACCAAGAAAGCACCATTTAGCAGGATTTCCATAAAATAAATTAAATCCTTTGGCAAAACTTTTATGATAAAGCTCCAGGCTTTTTATCAAATGACGGCTGGTGTTCTGTCCGGTCGTGCCGCTACTTTCAAAAACTATTTCAGGCTCAAAAGTTGTTGTAGAAACCTGATGGGTTTTAAAAAAAGAGATGGGTAAATAAGGAATCTTTTCGATCGAATTAATGGATTCAGGTATAATGTGAAGCGAATCAATATATTTTTTATACACCTCATTATTCCCATATTGGAATAAAAAAATCTCCAAAGCTATTTGATCAAAATTATAATACGTGGCATCAAAAATTTTATTTTCCCAATCCGATATTTGTAACTTATTATTCAGGTTTTAATAATTAAATTTGAAAAATTAAACCACAAAGATGCGATACACTATTTTATTTTCAATAATCTTATTTGCATTACTCACCGGATGTAAAAAAGATAAATTTGGTACAAAGCCAACTCTTAAATTCAAATCGGTAAACACTACCGTTCTTCCGCCACATCAGTTGATCCAATTTACGCTTTCTTTTACTGACGCAGAAGGCGATCTGAATGATTCCATGCTTGTGCAAAAAATTGAACCAACCTGCGTCAATAGTAATAATAGTGATACCTATATCATTCCTGATTTTCCTGTTTCAAAAAATGTGAAAGGAGATTTGATTCTTACATTCGGAAATAATCCAAATGATATTTCTTATATAAATATGGCGCCCCAATGTTCCAGAAATGATACCGCTGTTTTTCGTTTTGCCATAAAAGATAAAGCCAACCATGTAAGCGACACTGTTTCCTCACCTCCTATTATTATTATTTATCAATAAACGTGCACATCAAAAAATTACTGGAATTCACTTTATTCACAAGCATTTTTGTTGCCGGATGTGCGGTGGCTTTTTGTATGGAAACCAATATATTGTTGGATGTTCCTTTAAATAATTTCAGTTTTTATTGCTTTGTTTTCGGCGCAACCATTGTTCAGTATAATCTGCATTATCTTGTAAAAAAAGTAGCCGCAAAAGATTCAGCACGCCTGCGC